>JBKPCP010000071.1:0-9042 GCA_046727475.1 Actinomycetota bacterium
GAGGTACACAACAGCGGTCCGGTCACCACCCACGGTGTCAACGGAATGGTGTTGGACAACTGGGGTGTGGTCGACCGTTGGGTGGCGAAATCTCCGCTCACTTCGTACGGGCGAAGCGGCGTGGGCTTCGTCAACTTCGGCGCGATCGGCGCCCTGCGCATCGAGGCAGCCATCGAGACCCACGGCGTCGGTGCACGCGGATTCAACGTCTACCGCCTCGACGACTACACCGGGCCGACGGTCGAGAATGCCGAGTTCGACCGCATCGTCACCCACGCCGATGCTGCGATCGGCATCCAGGTGGGCCAGCCGATCGGGCACCTCGTCGTCCGCAACGGGATCGAGACGCACGGAGGCGCCGGCGATTCACTCGTGCGAGGAGTGATCACCCGGCTGGAGGCACATGCGCTGAGCGTCCAGCCCGGCGGGCGTGTCCTCGGCGTCGACGCCGGAGGTCCGCTGAGCAGCGCAGGCCCTGGCGTCGTGGCCGTCGACATCCAGGGCATCGTTGAGGAGATGCGGGTCGCAGGGGGCATCGCGTCGAGCGGTGAGGCAGCCGATGCGCTCCGCGTCAGCGGTGACCTGACGTTGCGCGACACCGAGGTACGTGCCGACCGTGGCGTCGCGGTTCGGGCGACCTCGACGAGCAGCGTCGAGCTGCACAACGTCAGGGCGGCCGGTGCCCACGGCGACGTGGTCGTCGAACGACACGACCCGGCCGGGTGAGGCCGGTAGCACCCGTCTCAGCCGGGATCGCCGGGCTGCCATGGGCGCGTCCGGGCAGCCAGCCCGGCACCTGCTGTCGATACGCCTCGTGCCATGCGACGGGCATCGGTTCGGCCGCCTGCCAGCCCGTCAGCCACCACGGCACCAATGCCACGACCACACCTGGCGCAACGGCGAACTGGATCGCGCTCACAGCCAGAGCCGACGTCCGTGTCACGCCGCGTCCTCCGCCTGCAGCCGCCGGACGATGCCGTGCCGGTCGATCACATAGGTCACCCGGCCCGGCAGCAGGCCCAGCCTATTTCGGCACCCCGTACCGTCTGCGCACCTTGCCGCCCGGGTCGCTGAGAAGGACAGACGGGAGATCATGGCGGCCGCTGAACTTATCGTGCGAGGTCACCGAGTCGGAGCTGACCCCGACGACCGCAGCGCGCCTGCGTCGACGAAGACTTCGTGGCTGTCCCGGAAGGCACATGCCTCGGCCGTGCAGCCGGGGGTGCCGCGTACTCCGATGCCGGCCGTCATCGGAACAAACGACGGCCGACGTTTCGAATCTTCCCCTCATCACCGGTCAGCCCAGTCACGTGGGATAGAAAGGTGCCGTGCAGGCGGTCGACGTGGCGGTCGTTGGCGGAGGCGCAATGGGATCCGCAGCAGCCTGGCAGCTCGCTCGCCGTGGGGTCGACGTCGTACTCCTGGAGCGGTTCACCCCCGGCCACGACCGGGGCAGCTCTCACGGCAGCTCGCGGATCGTGCGGTTCTCCTACGAGGACCCGTTCTACGTAGCTCTGGCCGCGAACGCCTTCGAGCTGTGGGCAGAGCTCGAAGGCGACGTCGGCGAAGAGCTGCTCACCTGGACCGGGGTGGTGGACCACGGGGAAGCCGCGGTCGTCGAGACGCTGGCGGCAACGCTGCGACAGAGCGGGCATGCCACAGAAGTTCTCGAGCCGCGCGCCGCCGAGCTGCGCTGGCCGGGGCTGCGCTTCGACGGACCCGTCCTGTTCCATCCGCACGGTGGCCGGGTCCACGCCGACCGGGCGGTCGCCGCGTTCCAGCGGGCGGCGGCGACGTATGGTGCCGACGTCCGGCACGGCGTGCGCGTCGAGTCGATCGTGCCGGGTACTGCCGGTGTCGAGATCCGCGGCCCGGACGCGGCCTGGACAGCACGGACGGCTGTCGTCGCAGCCGGTGCATGGACCTCATCGCTGCTGGCGGGCCTGGTCGCGCTCCCACGGCTGACCGTGACCCTCGAGCAGCCCGCTCACTTTCCCCCGCGCGATGCTGCTGCGAAGTGGCCGAGCTTCATCCACCACCTGAGCGACGCGCGAACCCGGACCGGCGCCACCCCGCGCGGCGCTTACGGCTTGGCCGGTCCGGACGGTGTGAAGGTCGGTCTCCACGCCGTCGGCCCGCTCGTCGACCCGGAAACCGACGAGCGGGCCGTGGATGCGCGTCGGCTCCGCGAGCTACAGGACTACGTCGGCGCGTGGATCCCGGGGGTCGACGTGGACCATCCATCGGCTACGCCCTGCCTCTACACGCTGACCGACAACGCGGACTTCGTGATCGACCGGGTGGGCCCGGTCGTCGCTGCTGCCGGCTTCTCGGGTCATGGCTTCAAGTTCGCGCCGGAGATCGGCCGTATCCTCGCCGATCTCGCCCTCGGTACAGGCCGTGCACCGGAGCGTTTCGGGCTCACCGCCTCACGGCCGGCCAACGCGTGACGTGACAAGGACCGCACCGGCAGGCGACGATCACAACGTGGTCGAAAGCTTGAACGGTGACGGCGCCGGGAAGCCCGCCGGGCAGCCCCTGCGCGTCGCCGTCGTCGGCGCGGGGCCTGCAGGTGTCTACGCGGCGGGTGCCTTGCTGGACGCGCCGACAGCGGTGAGTGTCGACGTCATCGAGGCCCTGCCCGCTCCGTACGGGCTGGTCCGGTACGGCGTCGCCCCCGACCATCCGAAGATCAAGTCCGTGTCGGCCGTCATGGCCCGGATCCTCGCCTCGCCGGACGTGCGGTTCCTGGGCAACGTCACCTACGGCGTCGACCTGACCCCGGACGACCTGCGCCGGCACTACCACGCGGTGATCCATGCGATCGGGGCGCCGAACGAACGCAGCCTTGCCGTCCCGGGCGAGGACCTCGAGGGAAGCTTCGCTGCGGCGGACTTCGTGGCCTGGTACAACGGCCATCCACACGCCGTCCATCGGAGGTTCCTGCAGGCCAGCCAGGCCGTCGTCGTGGGCGCGGGAAACGTCGCCCTCGACGTCGCCCGGATGCTCGTGACGAATGCAGAGGCACTCGTCGCAACGGACCTACCCGACCATGCGCTGGAGGCGTGGCGGGCGGCGCGGGCCTCGGACGTCTATCTGCTGGCCCGTCGGGGGCCGGCCCACGCCAAGTTCACCACGCCGGAACTCCGCGAGCTCACGGCGCTCGACGGCGTGGACCTCGTGGTGGACTCTGCGGACCTGGCGCTCGACCCGGCCGGCGAGGAGATCGTCGAGAGCAACCGGGTGGCCCGTCGCAACGTCGATGTCATGCGCGAGTGGGCGGATCGCGGCCTGACCGGAGCGCCGCGCCGGATCCATTTCCGGTTCTGGACGCGCCCGGTCGAGATCCTGGGCACCGAACGGGTCGAGGGCGTGGCGGTAGAGCGCACGACCATCGACGCGGAGGGCAGGCTGGTCGGAGCCGGGTCCACGGAGAAGCTCCCCGCACAGGCCGTCTTCCGAGCCATCGGTTACGCGGGTCGGGCACTGCCGGGGCTGCCGTTCGACGACGCCTCGGCGACGGTGCCCAACGTCGGGGGCCGTGTCGTCGGTTCCGACGGGTACGGCAGCTACGTTGCCGGTTGGATCAAACGGGGCCCTACCGGTGTGATCGGAACGAACAAGAGCGACGCCGCCGAGACCGTGCGGACGCTGCTCGCGGACGCGCCCGCGTTCGAAACGCCGGCCGAACCGGAGCCCGAAGCGGTCACCGATCTTCTCGATCGGCGCGGCGTCCGGTACGTCCGGTGGGACCAGTGGTTGCTCGTCGACGAGTACGAGGTGGTGAGCGGGACCCGGACCGGCCGGCCGCGGCTCAAGGTCTGCAGCATCGAGGAGATGCTCGACATCAGCGCGGGCTGAGCGTTTGCGACACTGTTCCACTTGGCAACTATCCGGGTTACGCTGACCACGCACGTTCGCCGACGGGGGGCCGTCTTCTCGAACTGGAGGCGCCCATGTACCCAGCGGCCTTCGACTACCTGGCACCGACCAGTGTGGACGAAACCCTCGCGATCCTGACCGAGGGCGGCGAGGACGTGAAGATCCTCGCAGGTGGCCAGAGCCTGATCCCGCTCATGAAGCTCCGCCTGGCCTCGCCGGCGACCCTGGTCGACATCAACCGGGTCCCCGGCCTGGACTCGATCGAGGTGGCCGACGGCCACCTGCGAGTCGGTGCCCTGGCCCGTCACAACGATCTTGCTCGGTCCGACCTCGTGAAAGCGGAGAACCACACCATGGCTGCGGCCGCACCGTGGATATCGGATCCCCTGGTCCGCAATCTCGGCACGATCGGTGGCTCGGTGGCCCACGCCGACCCGCAGGGTGACTGGGGGGCGGTGATGCTGGCGTGCGGCGCCGAGTTCGTCGCCCGGCGCTCCGGCAGCGACCGCACGATCGCGGCCGACGACTTCTTCGTCGATCTGTTCACCAGCGCGCTCGAGCCCGACGAGCTGCTGACCGAGATCCACGTTCCGCGGTACGACGGCCCGGCGGGTGGCGCCTATCTGAAGCTCGAGCGCAAGGTGGGCGACTACGCGACGGTCGGCGTCGCCGTCCACCTCCAGCTGGACGCGGACCGGACCAGAATCGGACACGCGGGGATCGCGCTGACGGCGGTGGGTCCGAAGAACATCAAGGCCATCGAAGCCGAGCAGATGCTGACCGGCCAGCCACCCGGCGACGAGCTCTTCACCGAGGCCGCAGACCGTGCCGCCGCAGCGGCGGAGCCACGAACCGATGTCAGGGGCTCGGCGGAGTACAAGCGCTCAGTGGTGCGCACGTTCGTACAACGTGGACTAGCCCGGGCCGTCGTGCTCGCCGAAGCGGCGTGAGGAGGAGCAGGTGGACGTCACGGTAATGGTCAATGGGACCGAGCGGCACGCGGATGTCGAGCCGAGGGTTCTTCTCGCCGACTTCATCCGCACCCGGCTCGGCCTGACCGGCACGCACATCGGCTGCGACACGACGAGCTGTGGGGTCTGTACCGTCCTGCTCGACGGCAAGCCGGTGAAGTCCTGCACGCTCTTCGCCGTCCAGGCCGATGGCCGAAGCATCACCACGGTCGAAGGTCTGCGCAACAACGGAGACCTGAGCGCCGTCCAACGCGCGTTCAAGCAGGAGCACGGGCTGCAATGCGGGTTCTGCACGCCGGCGATGATGCTCGTCGCCACCGAGCTTCTTCAGACCAATCCGGATCCGTCCGAGGACGAGATCCGGTGGGCGATATCCGGCAATCTCTGCCGCTGCACCGGCTACGTGAACATCGTCAAGGCGATCCAGGCGGCCGCGCGCGAGGCGCAGCCCGTCGGCGCCGGCGAACAGGGGGCGTGACGATGGCGACGGACACGGTCCACGAGACGACGACATCTGCGGAGATAGGCGGCGTCGGTCACTCCGTGCGCCGCGTGGAGGACGAGCGCTTCGTCCAGGGTGCCGGTCACTACGTCGACGACATCGTGCTCCCCGGAATGCTCCATCTCGCGCTGCTGCGCAGTCCCGTGCCGCACGCGCGAATCGTGTCGATCGACACGGCTGCGGCGGCCGCGGTGGACGGCGTCGTCGCGGTCCTTACCGGCCGTGACCTGGAGGCGTACAACCTGGCCTGGATGCCGACGCTCTCCGGTGACACCCAGGCCGTGCTCGCCACCGACAAGGTGCGGTTCCAGGGCCAGGAGGTGGCGGCGGTCATCGCGGAGAGCCCGTACGCCGCCTACGACGCGCTCGACCTGATCGACGTCGAGTACGACATGCTCCCCCCCGTGCTCAACCCCCAGCAGGCGCTGGCCGAGGGTGCACCACTGATCCGCGACGACAAGGACGGCCAGACCGACAACGCCTGCTACACCTGGGAGTCAGGCGACGAAGAGGCAACCAACCGCGCCTTCGAGGCCGCCGACGTCGTCGTGAGGCTCGACACCCACTACCCCCGCTCACACCCGGCTCCGCTGGAGACATGCGCCTGTGTGGCCGACATCGACCCGGCGACCAAGCACGTCACCGTGTACATGACGTCGCAGGCGCCGCACGCCCACCGAACGCTGTTCGCGATGGTTACGGGCCTGCCCGAGCAGAACATCCGGATCGTGTCGCCGGACATCGGAGGCGGCTTCGGCAACAAGGTGCCGATCTATCCGGGCTACGTGGTGGCGACCGCGGCGTCGTTGGTGATCGGACGGCCGGTGAAGTGGGTCGAGACGCGCACCGAGAACCTGATCTCCACCGGCTTCGCTCGCGACTTCCACATGCACGGCGAGCTTGCTCTGAACAGCGACGGAAAGATCCTCGGCCTGCGCGTGGACATGCTGTCGGACAACGGCGCGTTCTTCGCCGACGCCCAGCCCACGAAGTTCAAGGCCGGCCTGTTCCACATCGTCACCGGTTCCTACGACTACCCCGCCGCGTACGTGGTCACCAAGGGTGCGTACACCAACAAGGCACCCGGCGGCGTCGCCTATCGCTGCTCGTTCCGGGTGACGGAGGCGTCGTACCTCATCGAGCGGCTCGTTCAGAATGCGGCCTACGAGCTGGGCATCGACCCGGCCGAGATCCGGATGCGCAACTTCATCAAGCCCGACCAGTTCCCGTACGAGTCGCCGACCGGGTTCGTCTACGACTCCGGCGACTATCCGCGTGCCCTGCAGAAGGCACTGGAGATCGTCGGTTACGACGACCTGCGGGCCGAGCAGGCGGCGGCGCGGGCCGAGGGCAGGCTGATGGGTATCGGCATCGCCAGCTTCACCGAGGTCGTGGGCGCCGGCCACGGCAAGGAGTACGACATCGCGGGCCTGCGGATGTTCGACTCGGCGGAGCTGCGGGTGCACCCGACCGGGAAGGCGATCCTCAAACTCGGCGTCCGCAGCCAGGGTCAGGGACACGAGACGACGTTCGCCCAGATCGTCGCCAACGAGCTCGGCGTCCCGGTCGGCGACGTCAAGGTGATGGAAGGCGACACCGACAACACGCCCTACGGCCTCGGCACCTATGCGTCACGCAGCACGCCGGTCGGGGGAGCGGCCACCGCCGTCATCGCCCGCAAGCTTCGGGAGAAGGCAACCAAAATCGCCGCCCACCTCCTCGAGGCCTCCGAGGACGACATGGCCTGGGAGGCGGGGCGGTTCTTCGTCAAGGGCTCGCCCACCCAGGCGGTCACGATCCAGGACGTCGCGCTCGCCGCGTACAGCAACCTTCCCGACGGCATGGAAGCCGGCCTCGAGGGTGTGCACTACTACGACCCGCCGAACATGACCTACCCCTTCGGCAGCTACGTCGTCGTGGTCGACGTCGACCCGGACACCGGGCAGTGGACCGTGCGGCGCATGGTTGCCGTCGACGACTGTGGAGTCCGGATCAACCCGATGATCGTCGACGGCCAGATCCACGGCGGCCTCGCCGAGGGCTACGCAATGTCCTCGATGCAGTTCATCAGCTTCGACGAGGACGGCAACTGCATCGGCTCCAACTTCATGGACTACCTGATCCCGACAGCGTGGGAGACCCCACGGTTCGAGCTGGACGCCACCGTCACGCCGTCTCCGCACCACCCGATCGGCGCCAAGGGCGTGGGGGAGTCGGCCACCGTCGGCTCACCGGCCGCCTTTGTCAACGCGGTGATCGATGCCCTCGCACATCTGGGTGTGCGGAACATCGACATGCCGCTACTGCCCTCCCGGGTGTGGACAGCCCTTCAGGAGACAGAGCAACGATGAGGCCGCGTCGCCCATCGGCCTGTCTCGCTTGGTTCGCATCCGGATGACGGACGCGATCCTGGCCGAGGCCGCCGATCGGGCGGCCCGCAATGAGGCCTTCGTGCTCGCGACGGTCGTGTGGCGGCGCGCGCCGTCGTCGGGACAGGTGGGTTCCCGGGCACTGGTGTTCGGGGACGGAGCGATGCGAGGCTGGCTCGGCGGCGCCTGTGCCCAGCCGACCGTCCGACGCGAGGCGTTGACCGCTTTGCAGGACGGCCATTCGCGGCTGATCCTGCTCGGGATCCCGCCCGAGGCCGCGGATGCCTTCGGTGAGGGCGCCGTCGTCAAGCCCATGGCGTGTGGCAGTGAGGGGGCGCTTGCTGTGTATGTCGAGCCATTCGTGCCCGTGCCGCTTGTGGTGGCCGTCGGGCGGTCACCAGCGGTGACGACTTTGATCGCGCTGGCCGACGATCTGGGCTGGCGATCGGCTGCCGTGGCGGAAGCCGACGGGCTGGCGAGCGTGGCGATCGACGGTACGTCGGCGGTCGTCGTCGCAACACAGGGGGAGGCGGACGAAGAGGCGCTCGAGGCGGCATTGCGTACCTCTGCGGGATACGTGGGGCTGGTCGCGTCGCGCAAACGGGCCGACGCGACTCTCGGCTACCTGCGTGATCGGGGCGTCCCCGAGGCCGACCTGGCCCGGGTGCAGGCGCCCGCCGGCCTGGATCTCGGCTCGACCGACCACCATGAGATAGCGGTTGCGGTACTCGCAGAGCTCGTTGCGCGACGTGCCCGGGGTGAGCTGCGTGCAGTGGGGCCAGCCTCGGCGTCGGTTGCGGAGGCAGTCGACCCGGTCTGCGGAATGGCCGTCGACGTCGAGAGCGCCCGATGGCACGTGGAGTTGGACGGACACACGTGGTACTTCTGCGGACCCGGATGTTTGCAAGCGTTCAGCGCGGATCCGGGTTCGTTCGTGTCGGCGCCGGCGTCGTCGGGCGCGGACGAGGAATCGCACAGGCACGAGGCCTAGTGTCGCGCTGTTGAAGTCGTGTGACCTTGGGTTGCCTTCGGCACTGTGCAGCGCTGCTCGGTTGTCCGCGACGGGCTGCTCGCCTACCCGATGACGCGGTAGTCGACGAGCAGATAGCCAGTCGGTGAGGTCGTGCTTCGGATCGACTCGAGCCGAATCGTCGGCAAGCGGTCGAGGAGCCTCCGTCCACTGCCCGCGATCGTCGGTGCGATCACCAGCCTGAGCTCGTCGACGACGCCCGCGGCAAGCAGTGCCTGGGCGACCGAGATGCTTGCATGCACGCCGATGTCGGCTCCGGGTTGGTTCCTCAGATCCCGCACGAACTCG
>JBKPCP010000072.1:0-15337 GCA_046727475.1 Actinomycetota bacterium
GTAGCAACCGGCTTATGCCACGATTGATGCCACGCTTCGCTTTCGAAAGCTTCGGCCAAACGCATTCGCGCTGGTCAGTGGCGGTGGGGCGGGTGGGACTCGAACCCACGACCCAGGGATTATGAGTCCCCTGCTCTAACCGGCTGAGCTACCGCCCCGCGATAGTGATGGGATCGTCTGGCCGAGTCAGCCGTTGCATCCCGGACGCAGGATATCCCCGACAGCGAACGCCGCTTGGAACACCTGTCGACGACAGCGCGTTAGCGTGGCAGCGTGTAATCGTGTAATCAGACGTCGACGGGCTGAGCCGATGAGTGACGAGCAGACGGTTCCTATCCCGGGGTTCGCTGAGGGCGAGGAGCCGCTCGACGCGTACTCGCGGATCGTGACGCAGGTGGCGCAGGAACTCCTTCCCCATGTCGCCAGCGTCCGGGTACGCGGGTCACGCGGCGGCTACACCTACGAGGGTGCGGGCTCGGCGGTCGTCTTCACCGACGACGGCTACATCGTGACGAATGCCCATGTCGTCGGCAGGACACAGCGCGGCGCAGCCGCGTTCGCCGACGGTGCCGAGGTGCAGTTCGACGTGGTGGGTTCGGATCCTCTCTCCGACCTGGCCGTCGTTCGGGCCCGCGGCGGTACGCCCGCTGCCGCGCAGTTCGGAGATGCGGAGTCGCTGCGGGTCGGTCAACTCGTGGTCGCGGTGGGAAGCCCGCTCGGCCTGGCCGGCTCGGTCACCGCGGGAGTGGTCAGCGGGCTGGGCCGTTCCCTCCCAACCCGTAGCGGTCAGTCCGCCCGCGTCGTCGAGGACGTCATCCAGACCGACGCAGCCCTCAATCCCGGCAACTCCGGCGGTGCGCTCGCCGACGCAGGAGGACGCGTCGTCGGCATCAACACCGCGGTTGCGGGAATCGGGCTCGGCCTCGCCGTCCCGATCAACACCACCACCCGGCGCATCATCGCCACCCTCATGCGGGAGGGACGGGTCCGTCGTGCGTACCTCGGCCTGGTGAGTACCCCGGCGCCCGTGCCGGCCGCCGTCGCCGAACGGACCGGACAGCGTCGTGGGCTACGCATCGTCCAGGTCGTCGAGGGTGCCCCCGCCGACCGGGCCGGTCTCAAGGCAGGGGACCTCGTCCTGTCAGCCGGCCGGGCACCGGTGGCAGAGGCCGAGAGCCTGCAGCGGCTCCTCTTCGCCGAAGCCATCGGCGAGCCGCTCCCGCTGACGGTTCTGCGCAACGGTGCCATGGTCGATGTCATCGCGATCCCCGCCGAGCTCGAGCGGGTGTGACGATTCGGAACAGGCACGCTGCCCCTGGTAACCTTCTGCGTCGTCCACCAGGTTTGTGGACAAATCCCGCGTAGCTCAATTGGCAGAGCGTCCGGCTGTTAACCGGCAGGTTGTTGGTTCGAGTCCAACCGCGGGAGCATCGCGTCCGCCACCGCCTACTCCACCTCGGCGCGGACGCCGGCCACGGCGGTGTCGACCAGCGCACGCACCGAAGGATCGGCCAGGTCGAGGCCTGTGTCGACGGCGACGACCCAGCGAAGACCGACCTGCCCGGCCCGCCGACGACCGGTCACCCGAACGCCGCGTTCACCGTCGACCGGCACGTATCGACTGATGACGACGCTGGCCGTCACCTGTTCCCGGATGACGTCGAGGAGCCGGCCCGGCTGCTCGAACCGCAGCCGATGGTTGCGCGCCGGTGACCCCATCGGCACGGTCTCGACCACCACCAGCGATTCGCCGTCGCGATCCCATCTCGCCCGGTCGACGCTCTCCCAGTCGATCGCATAGAACCCGTCGGCAACGGGGATCAACAGCCGCCGATCGGTTGCGGCGGCGATCCCCGATGTCAGAGTGGCCGTCGCCAGCAGGCGTTCGCCGGCCTCGAGGGGCAGCCCAGCGGTCCGCGACGAACGGCGGAAAAACGCGGGCATGATCGGACCCTATCCACGCGGACGATCGAAGCTTCGGCCTAGGGCCTGTTACGTAAGTCGTCGAAGCCAGTGGTCGATGACGGCGATGTGTATGGTCGCGGCGTAGCGGACGGCGAGTACCGCTCTCTCTCTCTCTCCCACTTGGACTGGGCAGCTCGGCGGTGATCGGCATCTGGTCCTACGGCAGAGGATGCATGCTCGGCCACCTGGTCGGGGGGTCGGGTCGGACCCTCCGCGAGCTCGACGGTCAGGAGGTACGGCTGGGCTTCTCCTCCTCAGCGCCGATCTGTACTCGTACTGGATCGACTTACCAGCGCTGGCTCTCCCACCTCGTCCCGGCTCGGTACCCGGGCTCGGAGTGTCATGCCAGTGATGCCAGGACCTCGATCAGCGCCGTCGTGGCGGGTGGGTCTGGCGGGTCGCCATACGTGGCCGCATAAATCTGGCGGGCGCTGTCCGTGAGCTGTGTGGTGTGGATGCCCGGCGCCCGGTGCGCACGCAACGCGAGTCCGTTAACGATGGCGACACCCATTCCGGCGCCCACCAGCGACTGGACGATGACCGTGTCGTCGCAGTAGTGGGCGATGCGTGGTGAGAAGCCGGCGCGTTCGCATGCCCTGATCGTGGCGGCTCGACAGCGCTCGCAACCGCCGACCCAGGCGGAGTCACGGTGGTCCTCGAGACGCGGATTGGGTTGGTCACTGACGAGGTAGAGGGAGTCGTCCAGCAGGTGCGTGAGTCGGAATTCTTCCTCCTCGAGCGGCGTGTCGGCGTCCCGGAAGATCAGGGCGATGTCGACGCGTCCGGAACGCAGCATCTTCATGCCATCGACCGGGTGGGCATCGACGATGTTCAACTCGATTCCCGGGTGCGACCGGGACAGTGCGGCGGCTGCCTTCGGCACCAGGGTGCTGAGGACCGTTTGGAACCCCGCGAGTCGCACCCGCCCGGCACGAAGTCCCACGCGGGCGGCCAGCTCCATGGATGCGGCGTCCACTCGCCCCAGGATCTCTGCCGCCCGTCCTGCCAGAAGCTCCCCTTCGGGGGTGAGTCGGATTCCGCGGCCGACGTGTTGGATGAGCCTGGCTCCGGTGGCGGCTTCCAGTCGCCCAAGGTGGTGACTGACCGATGGCTGGGAGTAATGCAGCTCCTTCGCGGCTTCGGTCACCGATCCATGACGGCCGACCGCCTCCAGCACCTTGAGATGGGTGAGGTTCAGCATGGATCAAGTTTATCGATGAGTACTGGTCACGCTTGGCATTAGACGTCATGACATTGGGGCAGCCATCATCGCTTCATGACCGAGCTGATTCGACGAAGCTCGACCAACAGAAGGCGTCGAACGATGTCCTCGACCGTGCCGACCAACCTCCGCTTCCGCACCACCTACGAGAACTGACCCCCGAGTACCGAAGGAGCACCCAGCCATGTCACTCGCCCGCGTCCAATTCTTCTCCATCTCGCTCGACGGTTTCGGCACCGGCGAGGGTCAGAGCCTCGACGCACCGTTCGGCCACGCCGGCGAACGGCTGCACGAATGGATGTTCGTCACCCGGTGGTGGCACGAGATGGTCGGGCAGCCCGGCGGAACCGGCGGCATCGACGACGCCTTCGTACGACTGCATGATCCCGGAATCGGCGCCGAGATCATGGGGGCCAGGAAGTTCGGCCCGCCCGGATGGCACGAGGACCCGGAGTGGAAGGGCTGGTGGGGTCCCAACCCGCCGTTCCACACACCGACATTTATCCTCACCCATCACCCGCGCCCGTCGATCGAGATGGAGGGCGGCACCACGTACCACTTCATCGACGCCCCGCCGGCCGAGGCGCTCGAGACGGCCCGCAAGGCTGCGGACGGCCAGGACGTACGCATCGGCGGAGGTCCCACCGTGATCCGCGAGTTCGTTGCTGCCGGGCTCGTCGACCACATGCACATCGTGGTGGTCCCGATACTGCTCGGCCGAGGCGTCCGACTCTGGGACGGACTGGAAGGCCTCGAGAAGGACTACCAGGTCCAGGCAACCTCCTCGCCCAGCGGAGTCACGCATGTGACGTTCACCCGTGCGGGTGTCTGAACCGCCTCGGTCGAGAACCCGGGGCGCGGCCGGGGTGCCTAGTCCAGGGTGATGCCGCACTCCTCGCTGAGGTACTCGTCGACCCGGTCGCCGGCCTCCTCGATAGCTTCGGCGTCCTCCTCGAGCTGCGCGCTCAGGTCCTCCATCTGCTGTGCGGCCGACTCCGGATCGCTGAGATCCAACGCGTCGACGGCGTCCACGATGCTCTCAGTGGCGGAGACGATCGCCTCCCAGTCGTCGGCGATCTCCGTCGGAGCATCGACCTCGCGCATTGCCTCGACGGCCTCGTCCAGCGCGGCTACCGCCCCCTCTGGATCGGTGACGTCGAGATTCTCGGTCGCGTCCGTCAGCGCGTCCTCCGCGGCTTGGACCTCATCGCAGAAGCTGTCGGCAGTCTCGTCGCCGGTCGGCTCGCTCGTGGAGTCGGACTCTGGGGACTCGCCGACCTCGCCAGGGCTCGCGTCGGACCCCGACGCATCGGAGTCGTCGTCGCCACACCCGGCGAGCAGCGACACACTCAGCGCGAGCACGACGCCGGCACGTTGCAACCCGCGCACGGGATTCTCCTTCACGATCGCAGCAAACCCTGCCCGATCCCATCAGTGTCGCGCTGTGCCGTCAACGCAAGTACTCGCGAAGCGCCGCGGCGAACCGCCCGCGGCGCAGCTTGGCCAAGGTCTTGGCCTCTATCTGCCGTACCCGCTCACGGGTCACGCCGAACCGCCGGCCGACCTCTTCGAGTGTGTGAGCCTCGCCGTCGTCGAGCCCGTATCTGAGCCGCACGACGGCCTGTTCGCGCTCGCCGAGCGATTCCAGGACCTGGTCGATGTGATCCTTGAGCATCAACTGCGCGACGAACTCCGCCGGCGTCTCGGAGTCCCCGTCCTCGATGAGATCGCCCAGCTCGTTGTCAGGGGTCTCGCCCACCGGAGTGTGAAGGCTGATCGGTTCCGAGGCGAACGAGAGGAGGTCTACAACCCGGGACGCCTCGATGCCCGTCTCGGCGGCCAGCTCCTCGGGCGTCGGCTCGTGGCCGAGCTCCTGGACCAGCCGACGCTGAACCCGAAGGACCTTGTTCATGCTTTCGACGACGTGCACCGGCATCCGGATGGTCCGGCTCTGGTCGGCGAGGGCGCGCGAGATGGCTTGGCGTATCCACCAGGTGGCGTAGGTCGAGAACTTGTAGCCCTTGACGTAGTCGAACTTCTCGACCGCGCGGATAAGCCCGACGTTGCCCTCCTGTACCAAGTCCAGCAGCGGAAGCCCTCGGCCGACGTAGCGCTTGGCGACGGACACGACTAGGCGCAGGTTCGCCTCGATGAGCCGGCGTTTCGCCTCACGCCCGTATCGCGCCAGCTGCGCCAGTTCCGCACGCAGGTCGTCGTCGACATCGTCGCCGTTCTCAAGCCGATCCTCGGCGAAGAGCCCCGCCTCGACAGAGCGGGCGAGTTCGACCTCCTCGACAGCCGTGAGCAGCGGGACCCGTCCGATCTCGCGCAGGTACTGACGGACCAGGTCGGGCGTACGGTCGACGGACGACCACGAACTGGGGAGCATCACGGCGTCGAGCTCGACCGGCTCGTCGTCGACGACGGTCAGTTCGGGTGGGCCCGGAGGGAGATCGTCGTCCAGGTCGACCGGGGGGATCTCGTCGAACCGACGTTGCGCAGGAACGGCAGCCGCACTCGCCAGTTCCCGCACTGGTCCCCGCACCACGACCACCAACCTCGACTGTGGTTCGAGATCCAGTGTGCCGTGTCCGCACCCGATTGCTCCCTATGAATTTCTCAGTTCACCGGGTGGCCCCCCGACGTGGCCCGACGCAGAGGGGAACGTCGGACCACTTCGGGCACCCGAGTGTGCGGTCAGAACCGCAGGTTGCGCAGGTAGCTGTAGCCGACCTGAGCGGTCTGCAGCGGCGTCACGTCAGGGGTGTCGTTCTCGACGATGTACTCGTCGACCTTGTGCGCTTGGAAGACCCTGGCGAAGTCGATCATCCCGGTGCCGAGATCGGCCATGTCGCCGTCGGCAGCATGGCGATCCTTGACGTGGTACTGGAGCACATCCTGAGGGGCGCTGCTGATGACGTCGATCGTGAACCCTTCGGGGTCGGCAGCGCCGTCGCCGCTCTGGATGCCACCCGTGACGGCCCAGTAGATGTCGATCTCCAGGTGAACGAGCGACGGGTCCAGCTCGTCGGTCAGCACCTCCCAGGGCGTCGTCCCGCCACCGAGGTCGGTGGTGAATTCGTGGGCGTGGTTGTGGTAGCCGTAACGCAACCCGGCCGACCGGGCGACTTCGGCCTCGGAGTTCATCTGCGCGGCCCACAGCTTCCAGTCGTCGAGGTTCGGCGACGACAGGAACGGCACCACGATGTACGACTGACCCAGCGTCAGCGCATTCTCGATCTTCTCCTCCAGCGCATCAGGGCCTGGGCTGATGCCGTCGTGGCTCGACGTCGCCGTGATCCCGATGCCGTCGTAGAAGGCGCGCAGCTCGGCCGCGGTGCGGCCGAAGTAGCCCAGGGCCTGCTCGACCTTGGGGTAGCCCATATCGGCGATCGCCGCGAGCGTCGCGTCGAAGCCCGGCGCGCCCCATAGCGCGTCACGTACGGTCCAGAGCTGGATGCTGATGAGCCCCGGCGGGACCTTCGAGCGGCCGGTCGGGCGGGCCGTGGCCTGCGCCGGCCCCGCACCGAGGCCACCGGCCACCAGGCCGGCGCCGGCCGCTGCGGCCAACGTCCCGCGCAGGAATGAGCGCCGGTCGACTCCGCGCCCAGCCGCCGGGCGCTCCAGTGCTCGCCCGCCGTCGAATCCGTAACACATGGCGACTCCTCTCTCTGGGGCGGTTCGCCCCGTCGGTCTGGCGCCCCCCTGAGTTTTCGGTCAGTCCCCCGAGCTGAAGGCGGCGTCGAACGCCGCCGACGGCGGGTCGAACGCGAGCCGTCGGACGAACTCGAGTGCCTCGGGTGCGCCGACCAGGCGATCCATGCCGGCGTCCTCCCACTCGACCGAGATCGGGCCCTCGTAGCCGATGGTGTTGAGCATCCGGAAGCAGGCCTCCCACGGCACGTCGCCGTGGCCGGTCGACACGAAGTCCCAGCCACGTCGCGGGTCGGCCCAGGGGAGGTGAGAACCCATCCGGCCGTTGCGGCCGTTGCCAACCTGGCGCTTCGCGTCTTTGCAGTCCACGTGGTAGATCCGGTCACGGAAGTCCCACAGGAAGCCGACCGGGTCGAGGTCCTGCCAGACGAAATGGCTGGGGTCCCAGTTGAGCCCGAACGCCGGCCGGTGTCCGATCGCCTGCAGCGTGCGCACGGCCGTCCAGTAGTCGTACGCGATCTCCGACGGATGCACCTCGTGTGCGAACCGCACGCCCTCTTCGTCGAAGACGTCGAGGATCGGGTTCCACCGGTCGGCGAAGTCCTGGTATCCGTCGTCGACCATTGCCGCCGGCACCGGCGGGAACATCGCGACCGTCTTCCAGATCTTGCTGCCGGTGAAGCCGACGACCGTTGTGACGCCGAGCTTGGCCGCCGCGCGGGCGGTGTCCTTCATCTCCTCGGCGGCCCGTCGGCGTACACCTTCGGGGTCGCCGTCGCCCCAGATCCGGGACGGGAGGATGTCCTTGTGCCGGGCGTCGATCGGGTCGTCGCACACGGCCTGGCCGACCAGATGGTTCGAGATCGTCCACACCTGCAGGTTGTGCTTGGCCAGGATCTCCTTCCGTCCGGCGACGTAGGAGTCGTCGGCGAGTGCCTTGTCGACCTCGAAGTGGTCGCCCCAACAGGCGATCTCCAGGCCGTCGTATCCCCACTCGGAGGCCAGCCGGCACATCTCCTCGAACGGCAGGTCGGCCCACTGACCGGTGAACAGTGTGATCGGTCGCGCCATCTCGTCGTTCTCCTCCTTCTCGACGTTCGACCGTGCGGCGGGGGCTCCTGGGCTCTCCCGCCGCACGGGGTCAGCGGGTTCCCAGCAGGTGCTCCATGGCGAGTTGGTCGAGCCGTTCGAAGTTCATGCCGCGCGCGGCCATGGCGTCGGGGTCGTGCGTCTCGGCGCGCAGGGAGTCCAGTGACTCGCCGTCACCCAGCGTCGGCAGCGCAAGATCCGGCACCCGCGCCGCGCCGAGCGCCTCGACGACCTCGGGGTCGGCGCGGAACGCACGGACCTTCTCGCGCAGGATCAGGTAGTTGCGCATGCAGGCTCGCGCGCTTTCCCACACGCCGTCGATGTCCTCGGTGCGCGGCGGCTTGTAGTCGAAATGGACGAAGCCGTCGTAGCGCCGGCCGGTGCCGGCGCCCTCCAGCACGTCGATCGTCCAGAACGCGCCTCTGAGGTTGCCGGCTCCGAAGCGCAGATCCTGGTCGTAACGTGGCCCGTGCTGACCGTTCAGGTCGATGTGGAACAGCTTGCCGTGCCACAGCGCCTGGGCGATGCCGTGGGCGTAGTTGAGGCCGGCCATCTCCTCGTGGCCGACCTCGGGGTTGAGCCCCACGCGATCGGCGTCGTCCAGCTCGTCGATGAAGGCCAGCGCGTGCCCGACGGTCGGCAGCAGGATGTCGCCGCGCGGCTCGTTCGGCTTGGGTTCCAGCGCGAACCGGATGTCGTATCCCCGGTCGCGGACGTAGGCGCAGAGCAGGTTCAACGCTTCGCGGTAGCGGTCCAATGCAGCGGAGACGTCCTTGGCTGCGCCCGACTCGGCTCCCTCACGCCCGCCCCACAGGACGTACGTCTTCGCCCCCAGCTCCGCTGCCAGGTCGATGTTGCGGAGAACCTTCGCGACCGCGTAGCGGCGCACGTCGCGGTCGTTCGCCGTGAAGCCGCCGTCCTTGAACACGGGATGGCTGAACAGGTTGGTGGTGACCATCTCGACGGCCATGCCGGTGTCGGCCAGTGCCTTGGAGAACCGATCCAGTGTCGCGGTGCGCGTGGCATCTTCGGGCACGACGTCGTCGTCGTGGAAGGTCACGGCCGCTGCGCCGAGCCCGGCCAGCTCGTGCACGGCCTCGACCGGGTCGAGCGGGGGTCGCACGGCGCCGCCGAACACGTCGACGCCGCGCCAGCCGACCGTCCACAGCCCGAAGCTGAACCGGTCCTCCTTGGTAGGCCCATAGGCGCTCATCGCGGAATCTCCGTCCAGACGCTGTCCTTGGCGGCGCTCTGCTCGACGGCAGCGAGCACGCGCTGGATCGCCAGGCCGTCGGCGAACGAGGGCTCGGGGTCGCGACCTTCGGCGATGGCCGTCAGCAGGTCGACTGCCTGGTGGGTGAACCCGTGCTCGTAGCCGAGTAGGTGGCCGGGCGGCCACCAGGCGCTGACGTACGGGTGGGCAGGTTCGGTGACGAGGACCCGCTTGAAGCCGGCGGTCGCCGGATCTTCGGTGTGGTCGTAGACGTGCAGGACGTTCATGTCCTCGAAGTCGAAAGCCAGGCTGCCCGCCGCTCCGTTGATCTCGATGCGGATCGCGTTCTTGCGACCGGACGCGAAGCGGGTGGCCTCGAACGTCGCCAGTCCTCCGCCAGTAAATCGAGCCAGGAACGCCGCGGCGTCGTCAACCGTGACCTCCCCGCGTTCCGTGCCGGCGACGCCGGAGAGCCCGCTCGCCGACTCCGGGATCGGCCGCTCCTTGACGAACGTCTCCATCAGCGCGCTCACCCCGGTGATCTGCTCGCCAGTGATGTACTGCGTGAGGTCGATGATGTGCGCGCCGATGTCGCCGAGCGCTCCGGAGCCCGCCCTGTCCTTCTGTAGCCGCCAGGACAGCGGTGCCTGCGGGTCGGTGATCCAGTCCTGAAGGTACTGCGCGCGAACGTGGCGGATGTCGCCCACGCGACCGTCGGCGACGAGCTTTCGCGCCAGGCCGATTGCGGGCACCCGCCGGTAGGTGAAGCCCACCATGGAACGGACGCCGTTGGACCGGGCCGCCTCAGCCGCCGCCGTCATGGCCTCGGCTTCGTCGACGGTGTTGGCCAGCGGCTTCTCGCACAGCACGTGCTTGCCGGCCTCGAGGGCGGCGATCGCGATCTCCGCGTGCGTGTTGCCCGGCGTGCAGACGTCGACCAGGTCGACGTCGTCGCGGGCGATCAGAGCCCGCCATTCGGTCTCGACATCGTGCCAGCCGAACCTGGCCGCCACAGCCGCGGCAGCGTGCCGGTTGCGGCCTCCGACGACGGCGAGACGTGGCGTCACGGGCAGGTCGAAGTAGCTCGGCGCGTTGCGCCAGGCCTGGGAATGGGCCACGCCCATGAAGGCGTAGCCCACCATGCCGATCCCCAGCGTCGGCGTGTTCTCATCGGTCATCTGCAAACGTCCTTGCCGTCGGTCCGAGGGTCATGCCCGATGATCATGTCGACTACGTCCACCATTCTTAGTCATAGTCGACATGATCACGGGGCCGCGGTCCTAGCTCAGCTCTCGAAGCATTGCGGCAGGTAATCCTCGACGTTGTCGACGGTGACGACCGGTGCGTTGAGCACGATCCGGCGCGGTACCTCGACCTGGACCAGGTCGGACATGCTCTTGTTCTGGGCCAGCAGGCGGCCGAGCTTGATGCCGTCGGCTGCCTGCGTCGGCGGGTAGAGAACGGTCGACTCCATCTCGCCGTCCTGGATCCACTGCATGGCGTTGCACGAACCGGCGCCGCCGATGAAGAAGAACTCGTCACGGCCGGCGTTGTCGAAGGCCTGCTTCACACCGACACCCTGGTCGTCGTCGTGGTTCCAGATGATGTCGATCTGCGGAGCCGCCTGAAGCAGGTTCGAGGCCTGCTCCTCGCCGGACTCGACGGTGAACTCGGCGGCCACCCGGTTATCGACCTCCTGGTCGCAGCTGGACAGGGCGTCGGCGAAGCCCCGGGACCGGTCCTGGGTCAGCGGCAACGCATCGATGCCGGCGATCTCGGCGATCACCGGGTCGGCGATGTCGTTCTCCTCGATCAGCTGGCAGGCGCGCGTACCCGCAGAGACGCCCATTCCGTAGTTGTCGCCGAGGATCGTCGTCCGGGCGGCGAACGGGCTGGAGAACTCCCGGTCGACGTTGACGACCGGAATGTCCGCCTCCATGGCCTGGATAGCGATGTCGGTCAGCTGAGCACCGTCGGTCGGCAGCAGCACGATCGCGTCGACGCCCTCGTTGATGAATCCCTCGATCTGGCTGATCTGGACACTGGCGTCGTTGGTCGGGGTCGCCTCGAGGAGCTCGATGTCCTCGTACTGCTCCGCCGTCTCGACGGCGGAGTCGTTCACGGCGGCGAGCCACCCATGGTCGGCCAGCGGGCCGGAGAAGCCGATGGTGACGGTGTCACCGGGCTCGTCGTTGCCCCCGGCCGGTGCGTCGTTCGAGTCGTCGGCCGCCGATCCCGAGTCGTCCTCTTCGGGCTCGTTGCTGGTGCAGCCGACCACGAGGACACCAGCGGCCACGAGCGCACCCGTCGTCGTCAGCAGCCGGCGGAACGGCCGGTTGGTTCGTGCGGACATGTGTCTCTCCTTGTAGTGGTGATCCGGACATCTGTCCGGTCGGGCCGGGTCTGTGGGAGTCGCGGATGGCGCTAGGTGGATCCGTTTCGTGCTGCCACCCGCTGCTGCAGCACGACCGCCAGGACGATGATCACGCCCTTGGCCACGTTCTGCGTCGAGGTGTCGAGGTTGTTGAGCGTGAAGACGTTGGTGAGCGTCGTGAAGATCAGCACGCCGAGGACGGTGCCGACGATGGTGCCCCGACCGCCGGTGAGAAGCGTCCCGCCGATGACGACGGCGGCAATGGCATCGAGCTCGTAAAGGAGGCCGTGCGTGGAGCTTCCGGTGGTCGTGCGCGCCGTCAGCATGGCTGCGGCGATACCGCAGGCCAGGCCGACCAGGACATAGAGCATGACCGTGTGCCGCTTGACGTTGATGCCCGCGAGCCGGGCTGCCACGGCGTTGCCACCCACCGCGATCGTGCGACGGCCGAACGTGGTTCGGTTCAACAGGACCCAGCCGGCAGCCGACACGACAGCGAAGATCCAGACCAGCCGGGGGACGCCGAGCAGGCTGCTGTTGAAGAAGTCGACGAACTCGTTGACGTCGACGATCTGCGTCTTTCGGTCGGAGATGATCTCGGCCAGCCCACGGGCCGCGGCCAACATCGCCAGAGTCACGATGAACGGGGCCATTCGCCCGTAGGCGATCAATGTGCCGTTGACCAGTCCACAGCCGATGCCGACGGCGAGTGCGACGAACACCATGACGATCCAGTGGACGTCCTCGGCCATGGTCTGGGTGGCCAATGTCGTCGCCCAGACCGACGACAGGGCGACGATCGCCCCGACGGACAGGTCGATCCCACCGCCGATGATGACGAACGTCATCCCGATGCTGACGACTCCGATCACCGAGGCCAGGCGCAGAATGGTCAGCACGTTGTCCGTGCTCGCGAACCGGTCACCGGCCGTTACCACGCCGACGATCACCAGGATCAGCAGCGCGATGACCAGTCCTAGGTTGCGCCCGACGGAACTGTTCATGATCCGGACGAAAGCCGAATCCGTCCGTGCGGCTTCCTCGGCAAGGGTCTCGACTCGCTGGTGCTCGTCCGGCGACGGCACGCTGACGCCCTTCGCCTGCGCCGGCAGGCCCTCTGGTGTCGCGCCAGTTGGCGCCGACGTCGGCTCGCTCACGCGGCACTCCCTTCCATGACCAGGTCGAGGACCCGGGACTCGTCGATCTCGTCGGCCGGCCCGTGGTACACGGCCCGGCCCTCGCGCAGTACCAGCACGCGGTCGGCCAGCCCGAGGACCTCCGGCACCTCGCTACTGACCAGGACCACCGCCACGCCGTCGTCGGCCAGCCGCCGGACGAGGGCGTAGATCTCGCTGCGAGCGCCGACATCGACGCCGCGGGTGGGCTCGTCCAAAAGCAGGACGTCGCAACCCTTGAGCAACCAGCGTCCGAGCACGACCTTCTGCTGGTTGCCCCCCGAGAGGGTGCGCGCCTCTCGGGTCGGATCGTGTGGCCGGATGTCGAGGGCCTTGACCTGCTGCTTCGCCGCCTTCAACTCATCGTCGCGCTGGACGAACGACGCCCGCGCGAACTGGCGCAGCGAAGCGACCGTCAGGTTGTTGACGATGGATTCGTCCAGCAGCAAGGCCTGGCTCTTCCGCTCCTCCGGGGCCATGCCGAGGCCGGCAGAAACGGCGGCGTCCACCGATCCGGAACGCAGCGGCTTGCCCTTAACGCTCACGGTCCCGGCCACCGCCTTGCGGACGCCGAAGATGGTCTCGAGGATTTCCGATCGGCCCGAACCGACGAGTCCGACCAGGCCGAACACCTCACCAGGGCGGACGTCGAAGTCGATGTCGTGGAACTCGCGCGGTCGCGTCAGGCCGCGCACCTCGAGGACGGCGCCGTCGGCCACCAACTCGGCACGCCGGGGCGGGAACACGTACTCGATCGAGCGGCCCGTCATCAGCCGGATGATCTCCGGCGTCGGCGTCTGCCTGGCCGGCAGCCCGGTCGCGACGGTTCGTCCGTCCTTCAGCACGGTCACGCGATCGCCGATGGAACGTATCTCCTCCAGCCGGTGGGAGATGTAGACCACCGCGACACCCTCGGAGGTCAGGTCGCGGATCACGCCGAACAGGCGCTTCACCTCTTCCTGGTCGAGAACAGCGGACGGCTCGTCCATCACGATCAGCTTCACGTCGTGGGACAGCGCCCGTGCCATGCTGACGATCTGCTTGCCGGCGGCCGAAAGCCTGCTCACCTCCCACCTGGGCGAGATCTCGGGATGCCCCAGTCTGGCCAGCAGTGCCGCCGCGGCGCGCTGCGCGTCGCCCCGCCGGGAAAAACCGGCCGAGCTCACCTCGTGGCCGAGGTAAATGTTCTCCGCCACGGACAGGCCGTCGACCAGGTCCAGCTCCTGGTAGATGGTGGCGATCCCGCGGCGCATGGCGGCGATCGGGTTGGCCAGACGTACTTCCTCACCCAGCCAGGTGACCGTTCCATCGTCCGGCTGGTGAGCGCCGGACAGCACCTTGATCAGTGTCGACTTTCCGGCGCCGTTCTGGCCGAGGAGACAATGCACCTCGGCGGGCAGGACCTCGAGGTCGACCCCGTCGAGGGCGCGCACCCCGGGAAACTCCTTGACGATGTCCTGCATCCGCAACAGGGGTGTTGTCATGGGTTCCCTCCACGCACGTCGGCAGGAATCGCAGCACGGACGGCCGACGTCGGGTCGGCCAGGATTGCCTCGACGGCGACGTGGGCTCCGCCGCGAACAGCCGCCGTGAAGCCCAGCGTCGACAACTCGACCCGACACCCGCCGCGCCCGGTCGCGACCACTCGCTTGTCGAGTTCTGTCTCCATCGTCTCGAGGAAGAAGTCGCCGAGAACGGCAAAGTACCCGCCCAGCAGGAGCACCCGCGGGTTGAAGATGTTCACCAGGATCGCCGCGCCGAGTCCGAGGCTGGTTGCGATTGCCTCGAGTCCGCGCAGCGTTCGGCCATCACCGAGTTCCGCACGTCTCCGGATCTCCGCCAGCCGCACCTCGAGGTCGACCGACGGGTCGGTCACGGGGTCGCCCTGGTCGGCAACCTCGCGCAGAAGAGCAGCCAAACCGACGGCGGTCTCCCAGCAGCCCCGCCGGCCGCACCCGCACAGGTGAAGCGGTTCGGCGATCGGCATGTGCCCAACCTCGCCGCCGTACCCGTCGGCCCCGCGCAGCAGCCGGCCCTGGGAAATGACACCGCCACCGACGCCGATCTCACCGGTGAGGTACACCAGGTCGGATGCGCCAGCCGAAGCCCCCATCACGTACTCGGCGAGAGCACACAGGTTGGCGTCGTTGTCGACCCGGATCGTGACGCCAGCCCCGGCCAACCGGGCGGCGAGCTCGTCGGCGATCCGAACCTCGCGCCAGCCGATGTTCGGGCCGTAGCGGAGCACCCCGGGAACGGTCTCCACCAGCCCGGGAACGGCAACCGTGATACCGGCTACGTCGTGACCCTGGCGGCTCGCCTCCGTTATCGCCGCCTCGACCGAGCCCGCAAGCTCGTCCAGCGTCCGCTGGACCCCGGCAGCGGGTACATCGAACGGGATCCGGCTGTAGAGAACCTGGTCACCCCGCATGTCGAGGACGAGGACAGCCAGATAGTCGACGTTGACCTCGGCACCCAGACCACACACCCGGCCGTTGAGTTCGACCGCCTGTCCCGGGCGTCCGATCCCGCCGGCGCGCTCTACCTCGCCGTCGCGTACCAGCCCCAACTCCGCCAGCTCTGCCACCAGGCTGGAAACGGTGGCCTTGCTCAGCCCGGTGTCGGTGGCGATCCGCGCCCGCGAA
>JBKPCP010000073.1:0-28633 GCA_046727475.1 Actinomycetota bacterium
GACGACGGCCGGATCGTCGAGGCGGGAAACCACGACGAGCTGCTGATGGCGGGCCGCCTCTACGCCGAGCTTTACCGCACGCAGTTCGCGCCGCAGGCGGACGTGGTCCGATAGGGCCGGCCCGCCCGATCCGCTCCAGGCCGGGGCAGGCTCACAGGGCCCGCAAGGCGCCTCCGTCGATCGGGATCATGGCCCCGGAGACGTATGAAGCCGCTGGCGAGAGCAGGAAGGCCGCCACGGCAGCGAACTCGGCGGGCTGCCCGTAACGTCCCAGCGGGATCGCAGCCGACCGACGCTGCCTCGTCTCTTCCGGATCGCCCTCGAGGGCGTCGAGCTCGCGAACGCGGTCGGTGTCGATCCTCCCGGGCATGAGCCCATTGACCCGAATGCCCCGGGGGCCGAGCTCGTCGGCCAGCTGCTTGGCCACCACGGCCAGGCCCGGCCGCAGCCCGTTGGAGGCGGCGAGGCCGGGTATCGGGGACCGCACCGAGGTGGACAGGACGAAGGCCAGCGAGCCGCCGTCGTCCAGCGCGGCACCGATCACCCGCCCCAAGCGGACAGCGCCGAGGAAGATCGTGTCGAACGCGGCCCGCCACGCATCGTCGGGAGTGTCGTCGACGGTGCCCGCCGGTGGGCCACCGACGCTGACCAGGGCACCGTCGAGGCGGCCGAAGTGTTCGTGAGCGGCCACGACGAGCCGCTCCGGCGTCTCGGGATCGGCGTTGTCGGCCACGAGCCCGGCCGCGTTCCGACCCAGCTGCGCGGACGCCCGGCGCACCGCGTCCGGGTCGCGAGCGGACAGGAGCACCCTGGCTCCGTCGCTCACGAGCGTCTCGGCAACGGCCCGGCCAAGTCCGCGGCTCGCGCCGGTCACGATGTAGACCCGTCCGTCCAGCCCAAGATCCATCCGGCCATCCTGCCCTACACCCGAGTGTTCGGTCGCCCGTACGATCCACGAAGTGGACAGCAGCGTGGTGCGGGTCTCGCGATGGGTGGCCGAGGCGTCCCGGCTGACCGTGCTCACCGGCGCCGGCATCTCCACCGATTCCGGCATCCCGGACTTCCGAGGACCGCAGGGTGTCTGGACCAAGAACCCCGCCGCGCAGCGGATGTCCACGCTGGACCGGTACGTCTCCGACCGCACCGTTCGTGAGGAAGCGTGGCGCAATCGGCGTGCACATGTGGCGTGGACGGCCGTGCCGAATGCCGGTCACCGGGCGCTGGTGGACCTCGAAAGGGCCGGAAAGCTGCGGGCCCTGGTGACCCAGAACATCGACGAGCTCCACCAGCGGGCCGGATCCTCACCGGACGTGGTCATCGAGGTTCACGGCACCATGTGGCAGGCCGAGTGCCTCGCCTGCGGCGATCGCCAGCCGATGCGCGACGTGCTGGACCGCGTCGACGCGGGAGAGGCAGACCCGGACTGCCGGAGCTGCGGAGGGCTGCTCAAGTCCGCGACGGTCTCGTTCGGACAGTCGCTGCGGCCGCAGACGTGGCAGGCGGCGCTCGACGCAGCCCGGGACTGTGACATGTTCCTCGCCGTCGGCTCGTCGCTGCAGGTCCACCCGGTGGCCGGGCTGTGTGACACCGCTGTCGCGGCGGGCGCCCGGCTGGTGATCGTCAACGCCGAGCCCACGCCCTACGACGGTGATGCGGACGCGGTCCTGCGCGAGCCGATCTCGTCGGTCCTGCCGGCCCTGGTGGACCGTGCCCTCAGGTAGCGGCCTCCAGCAGGGCGCTCTACGCCTGGCCGGTGGCCGGGCCGGGAACCTCGCTCAGGAGCAGGGCCGACGTGACCAGCGGGATGTGGCTCAGGGCCTGGGGGAAGTTGCCGACCATCCGGTCGATGCGGGGGTCGTATTCCTCGGATAGGAGCCCGAGATCGTTGCGCAACGAAAGCAGGTACTCGAAGAGCTCCCGCGCACGATCGCGCCGGCCGGTCAGATACAGCGCCTCGACCAACCAGAAGCTGCACGCGAGGAACGCACCCTCGTCACCGGGCAGTCCGTCCACGTCGTGCTCGGTGCGGTAACGCAGCACGAGTCCGGACTGGGTGCACAGCTCCGCGACGATGGCGTCGACCGTTCCGACGACCCGCGGGTCGTCGGCGGGCAGGAAACCCACGATCGGTAGCTGCAGCAGCGAGGCATCCAGCGGCGGCAGGCCGTAGCACTGGGTGAACGTGTTGCGCTCGGAGTCGTAGCCCTTCGCGCACACCTCCGCATGGATCGTGGCGCGCAGCGCCCGCCACCGGTCGAGGTCGCTGGACCGGCTGCCCTCCTCCTGGATTGCCCTCACCACCCGGTCCGCCGCGACCCAGGCCATGACCTTCGAATGCACGAAATGCCGCCGCTCGCCGCGGATCTCCCAGATGCCCTCATCCGGTTGGGTCCATCGGTTCTCCAGGTGCCGGACGAGGTGCTCCTGCAGCGCCCAGGCGTGCCGTTCAAGACGCAGGCCGTGCCGCCTGGCTCGGCTCAGGGTGTCGATCACCTCTCCGTAGACGTCGATCTGCAGCTGCTCGGCGGCCGCGTTGCCCACGCGCACCGGATGCGAGCCCTCGTAACCGGGAAGCCAGTCCACCGAGTACTCGATCAGCCGCCGCTCGCCCGCGACCCCGTACATGATCTGCAGGTCGTCCGGGTTGCCGCCGATCGCGCGCAGCAGCCAGTCCCGCCAGGCCTTCGCCTCGTCGACGTAGCCGCTGCGGACGAGCGCGTCGAGGGTGAACGCAGAGTCACGCAGCCAGCAATACCGGTAATCCCAGTTGCGGACGCCGCCGAGGTTCTCCGGCAGCGAGGTCGTGGGCGCGGCGACGATGCCGCCGGTCGGCTCGTAGGTCAAAGCCTTGAGTGTCAGCAGTGACCGGAGCACGGCCTCGCGGTACGGACCGTCATAGGTACACCGGCTCGCCCACTCCGTCCAGAACTGCTCGGTGAGCATGAGCGTCTCGCGCGCATCGGCCGGTTCGGGCACCGGCAGGTGGGACGCGTGCCAGGTGAGCACAAAGGACACCTGCTCGCCGGCCGAGACCGTCGCGTCGGCATGTGTGGTCAGGTGCCGGCCATAGGTCGGCACATCGGCGCGCAGCGCGACCGCGTCCGGACCGGAGATGCCCACGACCTGATCGTCGACCCGGTGGACCCAGGGCACGGAGCGTCCGTAGTCGAAGCGCAGGCGCAGTTCGCTGTGGACGTGGACCCGACCCGAAACACCTTCCACGATGCGGACGAGGTCGTGCGCGCCGTCGCTCGGCGGCATGAAGTCGATGACCCGGACCGTTCCGTGCGGCGTGTCCCACTCCTGCTCGAGGACGAGCGTGTCGCCGCGATACCGGCGACGGTCGGCGTTGCCGGCACCGACCGGGGCGAGCCGCCAGTACCCGTGTCTCTGGTCGCCGAGCAGGGAGGCGAAGCAGGCGGGCGAGTCGAACCGGGGCAGGCAGAGCCAGTCGACGGTGCCGTCCCGGGCGACGAGGGCGGCCGTGTGCAGGTCGCCCAGCAACCCGTGGTCCTCGATCGACCCCGCCATCGGCCTCCCTTCACGACCGTTCTGCTGCGATCACCCGATCAGGTGCCGGAACCGACCTGTGATCGCTCACGATCTCGGGAGCCCTGCCCGGGCTCGCGCAATATGCGCGACTCCGCCCGGACGAGGAACACGAAACCGCCGATTCCGATGCACGCGAACAGGAACCACTGCACCGCGTACGACAGGTGAGGTCCGGCATCGGTGCTCGGAGCGGGCGGTGGGACCGGGGCCTCGGCGGGAGCGGGGACCTCCGACACCAGCTCGAGCCAGGCACCAAAGAGGGGGTACGGCAGGGCCTGGGCGATCTCGTCGACGTCGACGTAACGGATCACGCCGTCGCCGGGGTCTCCACCGGTACCGCGTCCCTCCTCGCTGGGGCGGATCCGGCCGACGACCTCGACGTCGCCCGCGGGCGGCTCGGGTACGGCAGGCACGGAGGCGGCGGACCCGCCCTGAGCCACGAAGCCGCGGTCCACCAGGACGGCGGTGCCGGTATCGGTCACCAATGGCGTCAGGACGTGCACGCCGGGCCGGCCCTCGAGGGGTCGCAGCCGCACCACCATCTGGTGATCGACGTCGTACCGGCCCGCCGCCTCGACCGGCGTCCACACCTGATCCGCCGGGACCGGGATGCCGGCCGTGAGCGCGTCCTCGACCGGCACAGGGTCTCGATGTGCGTTGGCTTCGACGACGGCGTTGCGGGCTTCGCGCTGGTCGTTCCGGTCCAGCTGCCACAGGCCGAGGCGCACAAAGGCAGCAACCAGGACCAGCCCGGCCAGGATGCGCAATGCCCAGCGGCGAGACGCCAGGAAGCCGAACACATGACGACCGTAGACGGTGGACCGCTGCGGTGTCCGATGCGGGGCATAGGCTGGGTTGTCAGGCGACCGGCAAAGGCATGGGAGGCGGAGTGCTCGTCGACCGATACGGCCGCATGGCCACCGACCTTCGTGTCTCGCTCACCGACCGGTGCAACCTGCGCTGCACGTACTGCATGCCGGCCGAGGGGCTGGACTGGCTTCCGAAGCCGGAGATGCTCACCGACGACGAGGTCGTACGGCTGGTACGGATCGCGGTCGAGCGACTGGGGGTCCGCCAGGTTCGCTTCACCGGCGGCGAGCCGCTCCTGCGCCGCGGCCTGGTCGACATCGTGGCGCGATGCTCGCAGATCACGCCTCGCCCCGAGCTCTCGCTGACGACCAACGGGGTGGGTCTGGCCCGGCTGGCCCCCGCGCTGGCGGCGGCCGGGTTGAACCGCGTCAACGGCTCCCTCGACACCCTCGACCCGCAGCGGTTCGAGGCCATCAGCCGGCGTCGGCGGCTGTCAGATGTGTTCGAGGGGTTGGCGGCGGTGGCCGCGGCGGGCCTCCAGCCGGTCAAGGTCAATGCCGTCCTCATGCGCGGCATCAACGACGACGAAGCCCCGCGGTTGCTTCGATGGGCGCTGGACCGGGGCTACCAGATTCGGTTCATCGAGCAGATGCCCCTCGACGCCCAGCACGCCTGGGATCGCGAGCAGATGGTCACCGCCGAGGAGATCCTGTCGTCGTTGCGGGCGGAGTACCAGCTGACGCCGGTTGGTGCCGACGAGAGAGGCAGCGCTCCGGCCGAAACCTGGCTGGTGGACGGCGGGCCGGCCCGGGTCGGGGTGATCGGCTCGGTCACACGTCCGTTCTGCGGCGCCTGCGACCGCACCAGACTCACCGCCGACGGACAGGTACGTACGTGCCTGTTCTCCCGGGACGAGTCCGACCTGCGTAGTCCTCTGCGCGGTGGTGCCACTGACTCCGAGTTGGCGAAGCGCTGGCGGATCGCGATGGCGGGCAAGCTGCCCGGTCACGACATCGACGATCCCGGTTTCCTGCAGCCGGCCAGGCCGATGTCGGCAATCGGCGGCTAGCGGTCTCGTCGGCACAAGACGACGCCGGGCAGCCACGGGGGAAGCCGCCCGGCGTCGCCGTCACGACGCGTACCGACGGGGGAATACGGAACGCGCGCGCACGGAGTATTACACGGAAACCATGACCCGTGAAGGGTCGATCATTCGGTATCCCGCATGTTTGCGGAATATGAAGGCGGAAGTGCTCTGTGGGGCTCCCGGTCGACGGGGACGAGCATGCCGGGTTCGGAACGGCGCACCGCGTTGGCGACCACGACCGCGATATAGGGAAGCACCACCGCGCCGAGGATGAAGATCCATCGGGCCCAGCCCTGCACGACTATCGCAAGCGGCAGGCACGCGATCCGGACGCCCATGATGATGAGGTAGCGCCGCTGGCGGGCGTCGACGTCGTCGCTGTGCGGAGTTCTGGCAGTCGTGACCGACTGGACCGGCTGGTGCCGCCGCTGTTCGGGAGTGCTCATCGGAGCCTCCACGTCGTGCTCACTCCTTCACGTTACCCTTCGGCGACGCTGCTGAGAGCATGGGTAGAGCCGTAACGACCGAGGGAGGACGAGCCGAGATGAATCGCACGTACCGGGTCACCGAGATCGTCGGGACGTCTACCGACAGCCTCGACGCGGCGATCCGCAACGGCGTCGCACGCGCGGGCGAGACGTTGCGTCACCTGGACTGGTTCGAGGTGACGGAGATCCGGGGGCAGCTCGTCGACGGCACCGTGCAGCACTTCCAGGTCGGCATGAAGATCGGCTTCCGGCTCGAGGACGCCTGACCCGCTCGCGACGCAGACCGATAGCCTCGGCGCGCATCGAGGAAGGGAGTGTGCCGTGAGCCGGTCCGTGCTGGTCACCGGGGGAAATCGGGGGATCGGACTCGCAATCGCCCGGGCCTTTGCCGAGATCGGCGACGCCGTGACGATCACCCACCGTGCCGGCGAACCGCCGGACGGCCTCGCCGGAGTCCGGTGCGACGTGACCGACCCGGTCTCGGTCGAGGCGGCGTTCGCCAAGGTCGAGGCCGATCAGGGGCGGGTCGAGGTGCTCGTGGCCAACGCCGGTATCACACGCGACACGCTGCTGCTACGCATGTCCGACGACGACTTCACCAGCGTGGTCGACACCAACCTCGCCGGGGCGTTCCGGGTGGCCAAGCAGGCGGCGCGCGGAATGCTCCGCGCCCGGCGCGGCCGCATCGTGCTGATCTCCAGCGTTGTGGGTCTGCTGGGCTCGCCGGGGCAGGTGAACTACGCGGCCAGCAAGGCGGGTCTGGTCGGGATGGCCCGCTCGATCGCCCGCGAACTGGGCAGTCGGGGCGTCACAGCCAACGTCGTGGCGCCTGGGTTCGTCGAGTCGGACATGACCGCCGAGCTCACGACGGAGCGTCGGGACGAGATCCTGCGCGGCATCCCGCTCGGCCGGTACGCGTCGGCGGATGAGGTCGCGCGCGTCGTGCGCTGGGTGGCCAGCGACGAAGCGGCATACATCACCGGGGCGGTCATCCCGGTGGACGGCGGACTTGGGATGGGACATTGATGGGACTCGAGAGCACGAGCGATAGAGCGTCCGAAGTACGCGACAGTGTGCCGGCAGGGCGCATCCTCGAGGGCAAGCGGATCCTGGTCACCGGGGTTCTGACCGACGCCTCGATCGCGTTCCACGTCGCGCGCCTCGCGCAGGACCAGGGTGCAACCGTCGTCCTCACCGGGTTCGGACGGATGAGCCTGGTCGAGCGCATCGCACGGCGACTTCCCGACCCGCCGCCGGTCCTCGAGCTCGACGTCCAGAACGACGAACATCTCGCGACGTTGGCGCAGCGAGTGGGTGAGCACGTCGACGGCCTGGACGGCGTCGTTCACTCGATCGCCTTTGCTCCTCAGGACGCCCTCGGCGGCAGCTTCCTCGAGACCTCGTTCGCCGACGTCTCGACCGCCGTGCACGTCTCCGCGTACTCACTCAAGTCGCTGACGATGGCCGTACTGCCCCTGATGCCCGAGGGCGGATCCGTCGTCGGGTTGAACTTCGACGCGCAGGTCGCCTGGCCCGGCTATGACTGGATGGGCGTGGCCAAGGCCGGCCTGGAGTCCACGGCGCGCTACCTGGCCAAGTACCTCGGGGAGAAGAGGGTCCGGGTCAACCTGGTGTCCGCGGGGCCGGTGAAGACGATGGCGGCGCGATCGATACCCGGGTTCGACCAGTTCGAGGGGGTGTGGGACAAGCGGGCACCCATGGGCTGGGACCTCACCGACCCCGAGCCCGCGGCGCGCGGTGTCGTCGCGCTGCTGTCGGACTGGTTCCCGAAGACGACCGGTGAGATCGTGCATGTAGACGGCGGCGTGCACGCGATGGGGGCTTGAGGGCATGATCCCGGCGGCGCCGGACGGCACCATTCGGCTGGGCGGTCTCGCCCTTCGTGACCACTGGTTCGACGTGCCGCTCGAGCACGCCAGGCCGGACGGCGAGGCGATCCGGCTCTACGCCCGGGAGGTCGTGGCAGTCGACAAGCTGCGCGACGACCTGCCCTGGTTGCTGTTCCTGCAGGGCGGTCCCGGCGGCAAGTCACCGCGCCCGGACGGTGCGTCCGGGTGGATCGGCCGGGCCGTGAAGGACTACCGGGTCTTGCTGCTCGACCAGCGCGGCACCGGCCTTTCGAGCCCGCTGACGGCGCGGACCGTCGTGCGCCGCGGCGACCCGGCTGCTCAGGCCGACTACCTGGCCCATTACCGGGCGGACGCGATCGTGGCCGACGCCGAGCACGTCCGGCGTGCACTGCTCGGTCCCGACGGCCGATGGAGCGTGCTCGGCCAGTCCTTCGGCGGATTCTGCGCGCTGACCTACCTGTCGTTCGCTCCGGAGGGGCTGGCGGCGGCGTACCTGACCGGTGGTCTGGGCCCGTTGGAGGCGTCCGCCGAGCAGGTCTACCGGGCGACGTACGAGCACGCGCGGGCGAAGAACGTTGCCTTCCACGCGGCCTTCCCCGACGACCGCGAACGCCTCGAGGCGGTGGCCGCGCACCTGCGGTCGAACGACGTCCGGCTACCCGACGGCTCCCCCTTGTCCGTGCGTCGCCTGCAGACCCTGGGCATCGCTCTCGGCGCCAGGAGCGGGGTCCCGTCGCTCCACTACCTGCTGGAGGAGGCGTTTGTCCACGGTCCGGGCGGTCCGGAGCTCTCCGACACGTTCCTGCACGGCGCTCACGCCAGCCTCTCGTTCGCCGCGAATCCGATGTACGCCGTCCTGCACGAGCCGTGCTACGCGCAACAGGCGGCGACCCGCTGGGCGGCCGAGCGGACCCGGCCGGCCGACTTCGACCCGGATGCGTCGCCGTTGCTCTTCACCGGCGAGATGATCTATCCGTGGATGTTCGATGACGACCCGGCGCTGGTGCCGCTGCGCGACGCGGCCGAGCTTCTGGCACAACGCGACGACTGGCCGGCGCTCTACGACCGCGCGGCCCTGGCGGGCAACGACGTACCGGCTGCTGCGGCGCTATACACCGACGACATGTACGTCGACGCCGGCCTGGCGGACCAGACCGCGGCAGCAGTGCGCGGACTTCGGGTGTGGAAGACCAACGCGTACGAGCACGACGGGCTGCGCGAGACCGACGACGTGCTCGACCGACTGATCGCCATGGTCAAGGGCGAGCTCTGAGCAAGACCGGTTACGCTCCGGGCGTGGCGAAGACGCTGATGCTGCTGCGCCATGCCAAGTCCGCGCAGCGCGACGACGTGCCCGATCGCGAACGCCCACTGGCCGGTCGTGGCCGCCGCGATGCGCCCGCGGCCGGCCGCTGGCTGCGTGAGAACGACCTCGACCCACAGGTGGCCCTGGTGTCCAGCGCACGCCGCGCCGTCGAGACGTTCGAGCTGGTAGCCGGCGAACTCGCGACGCGGCCCCGTGACGTCGTGACGAGCGATGCGTACGCCGCCGGGGCGGGCGAGCTTCTCGAGCTGGTGCGCGGCCTTCCGCAGGACGTCGACAGCGCTCTGGTGGTGGGCCACAATCCCGCGATCGAGACGCTGGCCGCGCTGCTCGACGAGCAGGATCGACCACGGGACTTCCCGACGAGTGCCGTGGCCGTGTTCGAACTGGCGACGGCTTGGGCGGACATCGAACCGGGCACCGCCCGGTTGACCGCATTCGCAGTCCCGCGTGGCTGAGAGCATCAGCGGAAGGCGGCGATCACGTCGGCGAAGCGTTCGAGGGCGGGGGAGTCCCAAAGGCCGGCCAGGCTGACGATCACGTGGTCCACGCCCGCCGTCTGAAGGGCTCGAGCGCGGATCACGTGGTCCTCGACCGTTCCTGGGTTGGTCCGCCTCGTCCACGCCTGGGTGCCACGCGCGGGACGGCGTGCATCCAGCTCACGGTCGAGTTCCGCCGGGTCGGCCGCGACCAGAACCGTCGACAGGTGAGTCACCTCGACCTCGTCCGGGTCACGTCCGACTTCCTCGCAGTGCCGGTGCAGGACGCCGATCTTGTGGCGCACGCGTTCGGTGTCACCGAACAGGTTGCACGCGTCGGCGTACTGCGCCGCCAGCCGGAGCGTCCGCCGCTCGCCGGAGCCGCCGACCAGGATCGGGATCCGGCCACGGAGCGGGCGCGGGTAGCACATCGCCTCAGGGACCCGGACTCGGCGGCCCTCGAACGACGGTGTGCCGGGTCCCCACATCAGCGGGAAGAGTTGTAGCGCGTCTTCGAGGAGTTCGAAGCGCTCGGCGGCGGGTGGAAAGGGCCAGCCGTACGCCCGGTGCTCGGCTTCGTACCAGGCGGCCCCGATGCCGCACCACGCGCGACCGCCTGTCAGCACGTCCAGGGTCGCGACGATCTTCCCCAGGTGCGCCACGTTCCGGTACGTGACGCCGTGGACGAGGCACCCGACCGAGACCCGGCTCGTGGCCGCTGCGACATAGCCGAGGGCCGTGGTGCTCTCCAGCATGCTGTCCCAGGGCCGCCCAAGCTGCGGCGCCTGGCGAAAGTGGTCCATGACCCAGATCGACGAGAAACCGGCGTGCTCGGCCGCGCTCACGACCTCGCGGATCCGGTCCGGTAGCGCGGCAGGCCCGCCGGGGGTCTCGAACGAGGAGATCTGCAGTCCGAACCGCAGGGACGTCTCGGGCACCGGCGGGGCCTCTCGCACCGAGCGCGCGGCGGTCGCGATCGCCGCTGGAACGACCCGGACCGGCTCCGGGGCGAGGACATCCGCGAACCCCTCCTTGGCAAGCCGGGGTCGCGTCTGGGCGTACGCCCGGAGCTGCCCGCTGAGAACGTCTGCAGGCACCCGGTGTCGCCGCGCCGCATTGCGCCGGCGGCACTCGGCCGCGGGTGTGTCGAAGGCAACCGCGACGCACGGCACGCCGTGGCGCTCGGCGAGCTCGCGCCACGAGCGGCGACGATCGCCATCCAGACCGAGCGTGTCGACGACGGTGGTGAGCCGCCTTTCCATCCGGACCCCAACCACTTGGTCGAGCAATGCGAATGCGGTCGTGCTGGCGGCGAGGTCATGCTCACCCTCGCCGACGAGTGCCCGCATGCGATCGGAAGAGACGACATGGTCGGAGGCGAAGTGCTCAGCTGCCCAGGTGCTCTTGCCCGAGGCCGACGGCCCGACCAGAAGAACCAGCGTTGGATCAGGCAATCGGATCATCAGGCAACGCTAGAGGCCGGCGGGAAAGACGCGCTCAGCCCAGCAGTGGGGCGGGGGTGTCGTAACCGTCCGCCGCGTCGGCGGCCTCGACGTCCTCTCTACTGATACCGAGCAGGTACAGCACCGCATCGAGGTACGGGACGCTCACGGCAGTGTCGGCAGCGTTGCGGACCACGGGCTTGGCGTTGAACGCGACGCCCAGGCCGGCAGCGGCGATCATGTCCAGGTCGTTGGCGCCGTCGCCGACTGCGACGGTCTGGGAAAGCGGGATCCCTGCGTCCGCGGCGAAGCGGGTCAACGCCGCCGCCTTGCCGGCCCGGTCGACGACCGGGCCGACCACCTTGCCGGTGAGGTGGCCGCCGGCCACCTCCACCGTGTTGGCCGCTGCGTAGTCGATGTTCAGCTCGCGCACCAGCCGGTCGGTCATCTGGGTGAATCCGCCGCTGACGATCGCGAACTTGTAGTCGAGACGCTTGAGCGTGCGCACCAGCGTGCGAGCGCCCGGGGTCAGGCTGACCCTGGCGCTCACCTCGTCCAGCGCTGCGGCGGGCAGGCCTGCGAGCAGCCGGACGCGCTCGCGCAGCGACGTGGCGAAGTCGAGCTCGTCGTGCATCGCCGCCGCGGTGAGTTGTGCCACCTGGTCATGGACGCCGGCTCGGACAGCCAGCATCTCGATCACTTCGCCCTGCACCAGCGTCGAGTCGACGTCCATGACCACCAGCCGCTTTGCTCGCCGGATCAGCCCGGACGGCTGGACCGCGAGGTCGATGCCGTGTGCGAGCGCCTCGGCGGCCAGATCCACGCGAAGCACAGCCGGATCGGCGCCGGAGACCTCGAACTCCACCGACGTGACGGGGTAGGCGGCGAGCCGGACGATGCGGTCGATGTTGGCGCCGCCTGCGGCGATGCGCCCGGCGACGGCCGCCACGGCGGACGGCCGGAGCGGATGTCCGAGAATCGTCACGTGAACGCGGCCGGACGCACGGCGCCGGTCCGCCCCACCGGGCGCCACCTCGACCTCCAGGCCGAGCTCGTCCGCGACCTGCTGAACACTCCTTTGGATGCCCTGATCGTCCGCGGTGGCAGTGACCAGCACGCCCAGGATCAGCCGGCCGCGGACCACGACCTGTTCCACGTCCAGCACGTCGATCGGGTGTGAGCTCAACGCGGTGAAGAGTCTCGAGGTGACACCCGGCCGGTCATGCCCGGTGACGGTGACGAGCAGAGTCCGGGCGTCGGTGCGCCGCGGTGGTGTGGTCGGCATCATCACGGGGAAGGGGAGTCGACTCGAGCGTTGCAGGCTGCCGCGAGCGCATGGCGGGCGGCTCGCTCCAGCGGCTGCAGGGCCGCACGCCGTTCCGCGGCCCGGGCGGCGCTGAGCGCGCCGCCGTCGTCGTCGAGCGCGACCGCACAGACGGCGAGCAGCCGGGCAGCGCGTGCGGCGAGGAGCTGCGCCTGTGGCGGGAACACTCGGGGGAGCGGTTCGCCCGAGCGCCCGGACCGGATGTCGTCCAGCAGCTGTGCGACCTCCGGGCGCCACGCCGCGACGTCGAGCGTGGTCAGCGTCGAACCGGCGGCGAGCAGCGCGCCGGACAGGTCGTGTTCGGCCTCGGCCAGAGACGGGCCGCTTACGGGCGGGGCGGCCTCGCGCCAGGCCCAGCTGACCAGATGCCCCTGGTCGCCGGGCGGTCCAAACGTCTCGACGCTCGGCACCAGGGCGACGGGTGCTCCGACCGCGAGCACGGCCTCGCCGGCCGCCACGGCGTCGGCATTGAGATCGGGCGGGCCGGACAGGCCGAAAGGGTCTCCGGGCCGGGGCAAGACCACCCGCAAGGCCTTGACCCCGTTCGCCCGCAGTGCGGCGAGCGCGGTCCCGAGCGATTCCGGCGAACTGTGCGCGGGGATGCCGGCCACAGTGTGCGGCTCGTCATCGCCCTGGACGCGGGCGACGACGTCGGCAAGCGTCGCCTCACCGTCGAACCATCCATCGGCCCAGACGGCGAGCCGGGCCGAACGTGGGAGCGCACGCATGTCGGTGAGCCTACGAGTTCTGGCTGTCGTAGGGTCGTCGGCGACTCGCTGCTCGACTCGGAAGGAAGTGCCCGGCGCCCCATGACCGACGTCCTCGAGCTGGCCGACGTGACGGTCGTTCGGTCCGGGCACCGCCTGCTCGACGGGATCACCTGGGCGGTGGCCGAGGGCGACCGATGGGCCATCCTGGGACCCAACGGCGCGGGCAAGACCACCCTGCTTCAGATCGCCTCCGCGCAGATGCACCCGACCACGGGCTACGCGGCTGTCCTCGGGGAGATCCTTGGCGCCGTGGACGTCTTCGAGCTCCGACCGCGGATCGGGCTGACCAGTGCCGCCCTGGCCGAGCGCATCCCGTACAGCGAGTCGGTGCGCGATGTCGTGGTGACGGCCTCCTATGCCGTCGTCGGCCGGTGGCGTGAGGAGTACGAGGGGTACGACGTCGACCGTGCGGCTGCCCTACTCGGCCGGCTCGGCGTCGGGCACCTCGCCGAGCGCACCTTCGGCACGCTCTCCGAAGGCGAGCGCAAGCGGGTGCAGATTGCCCGCGCCCTGATGACCGACCCCGAGCTGCTGTTGCTGGACGAGCCGGCGGCCGGGTTGGACCTCGGTGGGCGTGAAGCACTCGTGAGCACCCTGGGTTCGATTGCCGCCGATCCGACCTCGCCCGCGACGGTCCTCGTCACCCACCACGTCGAGGAGATCCCGACCGGTTTCACCCACGCCCTGCTGCTGCGCGACGGCCGGATCGTGGCGTCCGGACCGGTCGAGCAGATCGTCGCCGACGACGCTCTGAGCGAGTGTTTCGGGTTGGCGTTGACAGTCAGCCGGAACGGCGATCGGTGGACTGCCCGCGCACGGTGACATTCCAGGTCGGACTCTCCAATTTCGTCCTGCAGATCGCTTAGGCTTCGCTCATGGGCGACGCGTGGGACTGGGTGGCCGACAATGCGTGGGTCCTGTGGCTCGGTCTGGCTCTCACCTTCGGAATCGTCGAGACGACGACGCTCGACCTCGTCTTCCTCATGCTCGCCGGCGGTGCGGTCGCAGGCGCCTTCGCTTCGGTCATCGGCCTGCCGTTCCTCGTCCAGGCGCTGGTCGCGATCGGCGCCAGCGCAGCGCTGTTGGGTGTGGTCAGGCCGGTGGCCAAGCGGCACCTCCGTCAGCCGGTCGGCACCAGGACCGGTGTGGCCGCGCTGGTGGGTAGGCGGGCAGTCGTCCTCGAGCGCGTCGACCCGCACGGTGGGCGAGTGAAGCTGGCCGGCGAGATCTGGTCGGCGCGCAGCTATGACGGCCAGGCGGTGATCGAGATCGGCGCCGACGTCGACGTGGTCGAGATCCAGGGTGCGACTGCACTCGTGTACGAGGTGGAGGGTCCGTAGGTTCCGTCGTCGTACCAACCCCGGGGGGCGCCCGGCGCCCGTCACTGCTGCGAAGGGTTAGAGGCTCATGGACACCGGTTCGACCGTCGTGCTGTTCGTCGTCCTACTCCTCGCCGTGTTCGTGCTGGTGACGCTGGCCAAGTCGGTGCGCATCGTGCCCCAGGCGCGGGCCGGCATCGTGGAGCGGCTGGGCCGCTACAACCGCACGCTCGACCCGGGCCTGACGGTCGTCGTCCCCTTCGTCGACCGGGTGCTCCCGCTGATCGACCTCCGCGAACAGGTCGTCTCATTCCCGCCGCAGCCGGTGATCACCCAGGACAACCTGGTGGTCTCGATCGACACGGTCATCTACTACCAGGTGACGAATCCCAAGGACGCGACGTACGAGATCGCGAACTACATCCAGGGCATCGAGCAGCTGACCGTCACCACGCTGCGCAACGTCATCGGCGGCATGGATCTCGAGCGCACGCTGACCAGTCGTGAGGAGATCAACACCGCGCTGCGCGGGGTGCTCGACGACGCCACAACCAGATGGGGCATCCGGGTCAACCGTGTCGAGCTCAAGGCAATCGACCCGCCGCCGTCGATCCAGGACTCGATGGAGAAGCAGATGCGCGCCGACCGTGACAAGCGCGCCACGATCCTGACCGCCGAGGGTGTCCGGCAGTCGCAGATCCTGACCGCCGAGGGTCAGAAGCAGGCGGCGATCCTGACGGCGGAGGGTCAGAAGCAGGCGACGGTTCTCGGCGCCGAGGCGGAAAAGCAGGCACAGATCCTGCGCGCCGACGGCGAGGCGAAGGCGATCCACGCGGTGTTCGACGCGATCCACCGCGGCAATCCGGACCAGAAGCTGCTGTCCTACCAATACCTGCAGATGCTGCCCGAGATCGCCCGCGGCGACGCAAACAAGCTCTGGATCGTGCCGAGCGAGATCGGCGCCGCCCTGGAGGGCCTCGGCGCCGCCGTCGGGAAGTTCGGCTCGGCGGGTCTTCCCATCCCGGACGACGGTGCGGCAATGGCGGAATCCACGGCCGCCGCGGTCGACGAGACCGAAGCCGCTGCCGAGGAAGCGGTCCAGGAGAGCGAGGCAGCAGTGGCGGCAGCGGCCGAAGAGGTCCGCCGGGCGCTGGAGTCGGCGCAGGAGGCGTCGGCAGGACCGGACCTGCCGCCCTCCCGCCCGGAGTGAGAAAGGGCACCGAGGCCGCAGCCGCGCGTCGGCGCCCGCTGAACGGCTCCGCCGGCGGATGAGCCTGATCGAGGCGGTGGTGGTCGCCCTCGCGGGGCTGGCTGCGGGCACGATCAACACGGTGGTCGGTTCGGGCAGCCTGGTGACGTTTCCCACGCTGCTGGCGGTGGGGCTGCCACCCGTGGTGGCCAACGTGTCGAACACCGTGGGTCTCGTGCCGGGTGGGGTCTCGGGTGCCTGGGGTTACCGCCGAGAGCTCGCGGGGCAACGATCCCGGTTGCTCCGTCTCGGCGTGTGCTCGTTGCTGGGTGCCGTCGCCGGGGCCGTTCTCCTGCTCGTACTGCCGCAATCAGCCTTCGAGGCCATCGTGCCGGTGCTCATCCTGCTGGCCTGCGTTCTGGTCGTGATCCAGCCGTGGCTGGTCCGGTGGTTGGGCGCTCGGCCGCGGCACGACCACGGGGGGCCGTTCGTCTGGGTGTTCATCGCCTTGATCGGTGCGTACGGCGGCTACTTCGGGGCCGGCCAAGGCGTCCTGTTGATCGCCGTGCTCGGCTTGGGCCTGAACGAGACGCTCCAACGCGTCAACGCCGCGAAGAACGTGCTCGCCGGCATCGCCAACCTGGCGGCTGGCGTGGTGTTCGTCGTCGTGGCCGACGTCGACTGGGCCGCCGCCGGCCTGATCGCGCTGGGAGCCGCCGCCGGCGGAGTCGTCGGAGCGCGTGTGGCCAGGCGCCTGCCGTCGGTCGCGTTGCGCGCGGTCGTCGTCGCGATCGGGTTGGTCGCGATCGTGACCCTGCTCTGACGATCTCCTTCCACCGGTCACGCGTTCGCCGGACCGATCCGGGTGGGATCATGCGCGCCATGGCCCAGGTCGTGGACATCGGCAGCGCGTCGGATCCGAGGCTTGCCGACTACGTCTCGTTGCGCGACGTCGAACTGCGGACGTCGATGGAGGCCGAGCATGGGCTCTTCCTGGCCGAAGGCGAGAAGGTGGTCCGCCGGGCGGTTGAGGCCGGCTACCCGGTGCGCTCGCTGCTCATGGCGCCGCGCTGGCTGGACTCGCTGGCCGACGTCCTGGACCTGTCCGGTGACGTGCCCTGTTACGTCGCACCGCCGGACGTGATCGAGGCCGTCACCGGTTTCCATGTCCACCGTGGTGCGCTTGCCTCGCTGCAGCGGCGGCAGCTGCCCCGGGTCGCCGAGGTGCTGGCCGGATCACGCCGGGCAGTCGTGCTCGAGGACCTGGTCGACCATACGAACGTCGGCGCGGTCTTCCGCTGTGCTGCCGCTCTGGGGGTGGACGGCGTGCTCCTCAGCCCACGCTGTGCCGATCCCCTCTACCGGCGGGCCGTGAAGGTGTCGATGGGCACGGTCTTCTCGGTGCCCTATGCCCGGATGACGGCCTGGTACGACGGACTGGCGGAGGTGCGCTCGGCCGGATTCGAACTGCTGGCCTTGACCCCGGCAGCCGACGCCGTCGATCTCGAGGATGTGTCGCTCGGCCCACGGGTCGCGCTCGTCATCGGGTCGGAGGGCGCGGGACTTTCGCCACGATGGCTGGCCGAGGCCGACCAGCGGGTGCGCATTCCGATGACGGGCGGCGTCGACTCGCTCAACGTCGCGGCAGCCGTGGCGATCGCGTGCTACGTGCTGACACGGCCGGGGGCGGGTCAGGCAACGGCGGCCACTCGCGGGAACTCCGGCGTTGGAAGGTCGCCGACGACGACGGCGGCATCACACACAACGCAGGCCCAGTCCTGATCGAGCCCGTCCGGTACCGGTTCGAAGACGCGGACGCTGCCGCAGTCGAAGCACCAGAGCGAGGTCATGGCATCGTCCCTCCCTTCGCACAAATACCGTGCCAGAGGGAGGCGACATCGCCGAGCAGGCGCGCCGTACCGGCCCGGCGGTGGCCATGGCGGCTGTGACGAGGGATGATCGTGAGGCAGGCCTCGGAGGGAGCGGTTGATGCAGACGGTGTGGAAGGGGTCGATCTCGTTCGGCCTGGTGTCGATCCCGGTCCGGCTCGTCGCCGCCACCGAGGAGAAGGACGTCAGCTTCCGGCAGGTCCACGCGGCCGACGGTGGCCGCATCCGGTACAAGCGTGTGTGCGACAACGGCGGCCACGAGGTCGCCTACGCCGACATCGCCAAGGGTTACGAGCTGCCCGGAGGTGACATGGTCGTGCTCGACGACGAGGACCTGGCCGACCTGCCGATCGCGTCGAGCAAGGTGGTGGAGGTACAGGCGTTCGTCCCGCTCGACGATGTCGACCCCACCGCTCTCAACCGGGCGTACTACGCGGAGCCGAGTGCGGACCCCAAGCCCTATGTCTTGTTCCGCGACGCTCTGGAGAAGGCCGGACGGGTCGCGATCGTGAAGGTAGCGCTGCGGAATCGGGAGCGTCTGGCCGTCCTTCGCCCACGCGAGGGAGTTCTCGTCGTGCAGACGATGCTCTGGCCGGACGAGGTCCGTCGGCCCGATTTCAAGTTCCTCGACGATCAGGTGACGGTGCGCTCGCAGGAGATGCGGATGGCCGAGTCGTACATCGATGCGATGGCCGAGGAGTTCGAGCCCGACGAGTACGTCGACGACTACCGGCAGGCGCTGTTGGAGGTCGTCCAGGCCAAGGTCGAGGGTGCTGAGATCACCAAGATGCCAGAAGCCGCCCCCGAGGAAGGCAAGGTCGTCGACCTGATGGAGGCGCTTCGCCGAAGCGTCGCCGAGGCCAAGAAGCAGCGCGGCGAGGGCGACGGCACCGCCCGGGAGAGTGGGCGGGCGCCGGCCAAGAAGGCGGCAGCCAAGAAGGCGCCAGCGAAGAAGGCGCCAGCGAAGAAGGCGTCGGCCAAGAAGACGGCAGCGAAGCGCAAGTCCGCATAACAACGCGGACCCCGCCGCGACGAGGGTTCACGCTCAGATCAGGTCGAGGAGCGTGCGCGGCCCGACCACCGTGGCGCCGGCCGCCTCGAGCCGTGAGCGCAGCGCTCGGTCCGCGGTGGCGGCCACCACGTGGTCGGCTGGGTGCTCGATGGCGGCTCGCGAGACTTCATCCAAGATGAGCGCATCGCCGTCGCGCGAAGCCGCGAGTATGCGCACGCCAGCAACCGACCCGACATCACGTGCCTGGCCCTCGACGACCATCCGGACGTCAGGCCACCACCGGTCGGCGGGCAGCGCGAAGGCCGACGCAGGTACTCCGCGCTCGGCGAGCAGCACGAGCGAGTCGCGCAAGCGCGCGGCGGCACCGGCCCGGTCGCGCCACCATCCGTTTGGGCGGGACCCGACGACGTTGGCGGCGTCGACGACCAGGACCAGCCTGCGGCCCGCCTGCATCCGCATCCGTGGCCACGCGATCGCGAACGCGGGGTGCAGCGGCCTGTCCGCGACCTCGTCGCGAGCCACCCAGCGGATCTCCACGCTCTCCGGATCGGATGGCCGCGCCACGACCGGCCGCTCGAGGGTGCCGACGACGGTCGTGTATGACCAGGGGCCGTGGTCTTCGACCCAGGAATGGGATGGCCGCACGGCATCAGGCGTCACGGCGGCCTCCTCGGATGCCTCGCGGAGGGCCGCTGCCAGCGCCGTCTCGGTCGACGAGCGCGCGCCACCCGGCAGTGCCCACGTGCCGCCCTGGTGGCTCCAGGCTGCACGGTGCTGCATGAGTACCCGCCGGTCGTCGACGAGCATGAGGCCGGCCGCACCATAGCGGCCCCAGTGCCGCTGGCCGCACGTGCAGTCGACCCAGCCGTCGCCGTCGGTGCGGTGCGGGCGGCTCAACTCACCCCTCTCGGTCGTTCGAGGTCTGCCGGACGACGAGTGGAAGCACGTACCACAGGAGCAGGAACCAGACCAGGACGAGGGCCACGATCACGACGGCCGCTGCCCTGGAAAGGGCGACGTCGAGCGCCATGAACACGCCGCCTGCCATGGCAAGCATGAGCAGGAACAGGCCACCACTGGCCATGTGCCCGGCGATCGCGACCATTCGATCGCGCACGCCATGCCGGAACACCACGCGGTGGAACGGCACAGGAGCGATCAACAAGGCGGTGGCGAGAGCGGCGAGGATCAGTGTTGTGCCGTAGACGCGATGTGTGAGCTCGTCGGCGTCGCGGAACGGCTGGGTGAAGGCAATCGTCAGCAGGAACGCGAACAGGATCTGCGTTCCGGCCTGCGCCACGCGGAGCTCCTGAAGAAGTTCTTGCCAATGCCGGTCGAGGCTCTCTGCCTTGGTCTCGTCTCGGGTGTAGTTCTTCTGCGCCACGCCACCGGCCTCCTCGTGTGCTGTAAGGCCCGGAAGGTACCCTCCGGGCCGATATCGACACCCAGGGCTCCCGGCGCCGGCCGGAGGTTGGACAGCGTCGGGTGCCCGTTTGGTACAGTTTCCCGCGCCGCGATGCTCGTTGCTTCGGTGGCGCATGTCCGGGTGGCGGAATAGGCAGACGCGCTAGCTTGAGGTGCTAGTCCCCGCAAGGGGGTGGGGGTTCAAGTCCCCCCTCGGACACCATCCCACGGCGGCATCCGCACAGGTCACAGCCTCGGCGGATGCCGCCGACGTTGCGTTATGGGCCGGATTGGTCACGACGTGGCCACCGGGCCCTTCTGCCGCATGAACAGGTTGATGCCGTCCGCCATCAAGACTGCGCGCTCTCGCGACAGGTCATCGAACTGCCCGCGCGCTGCTTCGTTCCGGAGCCCGGCCCACGATGTGACGTCCTTGACGTCCTGAGGCGTGAGGGCGCCAGCGGTGCGGAGTGCCTCGCTATATGCCTGCAAGCCGGGCTTGCCCTTGACCGTGGCGGTGGGGTGATCACGAGCGAACGGAGAAGCTCCTCGAGGGCCGCGCCAGCGAGCATGATCGGCGCCGCTGGGTGAACCTTGCCGTCGTCGAGCAGCTGCTGCACCTGTTCCATCAGGTCGGTGGAGGCGTCGAGTCGAGCCCTTGCGTCTGGCCCAACCACGTCAGCGAGGCCTTCCTCGACGTAGGTCGCCCAGTCCTCGAGGATGCCCGCAAGACGCCTCAGCGATAACGGCGCACTGGGTATGTGCTTGTCCTCGAAGATGAGATGCGCCGCAGTCGTGAAGCCGCTGCGGCGATGCCGTCGCAGGTGTTGCAGGCGCGGCTGTCCGAGCTTGGCGCACCTGGGGTGGTCGAGGTGGTGATGACGGATCTGCGGCTCAAGGAGACGGCGTTCGGGTGGATCAAGCTGCTGCAGCAGGGTCGCCTCGAGCTCCCATCGCATCCGCCGCTCCTCAAGCAGCTGCGGGGCCTCTCGTTCGAGCGGCTGCCGGCTGGTGGGGTGCGGTTGTCGGTGCCGGAGCGGTTGGGTCACGACGACCTGGCGATGGCCCTGTGTTTGGCGGCGACGGCGTGCCTGGGCAACGACCTTCCGCCGGCGCCGCCGGATGTGGTGGTGGACATGGCGGACCTGGACGAGGATCTGGGCTGCACTACACCAGCGACGGGCGCGAGTGGAGCATCTCGCCGTGGTGAGGCTCAGGGAGCTCTCTGTGGTGGAGCAGCGGTATCAGGCTGTCCCGGGTTGTCCCCATGAGCCCCGCCGATCCCGACGACTCGGCGGGCTGCGAGGTTGAGGTCAGGTGTGGCAGCGGGTGAAGAAGAACTCCGCACCCGTTGGCGTGGTATGGAAATGCTCGACTTCGTGCTGGTGGAACCTCGAGCCGTCCGACCCGGTGCCGCCGAGGTTGAAGGTGAATGTGCCGTTCACGGCTCCGCCGTTGTCGTTGAAGCCGCTCCAGACCGTGACGTGTCCGGTCAACGTCGGCAGGCTGGGGTCCTCAAAGGGCACGGCCACGAACGTGCCGGTCTGGGTGAACGTGGCGTGGATGCGACCGTCGTCGAACAGGGTCACGTGTTCGATCACATTGGTCGTCGTGGTGACCGTGAACAGCGCACCGTCCTCGCACCCAGGCCCGAAGTCGACGAAGGTGTCGACGACGTTCTTGGCGGTGGTGGTGTGGGTGATGGGCGGTGCAGCGTAGGCCGGTGTCCCGATCAGCAGCAGGCCTGCCGTGAGGGCGCCAGCGAATAGGCGACGTAGCATCGTTCCCCCATTCGGTTATGGTGTGCCTGCGTCGGGACAGGCACGTTGAAATGATCAAGTGCGGGCGCTGGTGCTGAGACCCCCTCCGCGTGAGCGCGCGACCTCACCTTCCTCCGGTCATCCTCGGACGTCCAGACAGTCGCAGGAGTTTCTTGGGACAGGGCAGGGCGTCCCTAGCATCTGACGTCCGCGGCGTCGAGCCACACGGCCGTGAGGCGGTACCGCGGTTCGTCGTCCGAACGTACCCGCCTGGATGAGTTGTACCGGATCGGGGTGGATGAGATCTCCTACCGGCGCGGGCACCGTTACCTGAGCGTGGTCGCCGAAACAGGAAACCCCGACGCACTAACCGCGATGATCTACCTCTGCCTCGGCGGAATCGACATCCCCTACCCACACAAACGTGAGGAGAGGGACACGTGTTCGACGTGGGCACTGGAGTCGCACCGTCTCGATCCCAGATGACGAGAGCCACCCGCTCGGCATACCGGCTGCTCCCAGCTGCTGTCTCTTGCTCATCGAAACGCCATGTATCAAGAGCATGGGTGGTCGCCTCTTCTAGGGTGCCCCGAGGACAGACGAGCCCGGGCGCGGCGCTCGGTTGGTGTCGCGGTCCGCCAACCGGGACGAGTCCATCCACGGACCGCGGTTTGGGGGCAAACCGCCATGACCAACGACCTGAAGCGCAAGGGCCCGCATCTCCCGTCCGAGCCGAGAGCGGTCAAGCGCCTGGAGCGCGCGATCGAGCTGGGGGAGCTCGAGGACCTCACCGGGATCCTCGAGCCACGCGGCGTGCCGCGCTATCTCGTCACGTACATGACCTCGCAGACCGGCGGCAATGTTCGTTCGGGCACGGTGGTCAGCGTGACCAACCAGTCCGAGAAGGAGAACCGCGTCACCGTCACCTACTACAAAGGGTTCACCGACAACACGACCCCGGTGGGCCAGACGACCTTCTCCATCCCGCCGGATTTCACGGTCGACTTCGCCAGCCGCGACCTTCCTACTGAGCTGACAACGTGCAACTCCATCCCGAACCCCGAGCTGGTGTTCGACGAGGGCCGTGCCATCGTTAGCTCCAGCCGGAAGGAGATTGCTGTCAGCGCGCGCGTCTATTACACCCGCGACGATAGCGACCTCGACCTGCTGGCCATCACCGATTCGAAGGTGGTCCGGTTCGGCGAGGGCAACCTGGGCGACTGACCCCGCCGTGGGAAATGCCAGAGACCGCACCCCGTGAAGGATGGGCCCTCTGCGGCGCGTGTGTGATCAGCCGAACCGCCTGATCGTGTCGCGGAGCATGGCCACCAGCTTCGCGGTCTGCTCCCCACGTCAGCCGCACCTGCAGGTTCGGCGCGCCGGCCCGGATGCCGAGGTCCAGCACCGGCAACGGGTCGACCTCGGCCGGGCTGCACTCGAGTACTCGTCGCGCTCCGCGGAGCCCGTTACACCCGCTCTGGGACCGTGAGTGCCCGGGGACGTGACCCGGCCTGGACTCACCCGCGATCCGGCGGCACGCCCGCATCGTCGATCGGGCCGCGGTGCTTCGGTTCAGCGCTCCGAACTGTCTCAATTGTCGGCCGACCACGTCCCGCGTGCCCGGCACTTGTCACGAAGGCCGCCGTTACGGCAAGCATGGCGGTCCCGAACTGCATTATTGCGAGCCACCAATTGTGCTGCCATGCAGAGAGCAGCCCGTTGCCTGCGAAGACGGCACTCGCCAAGAACCAGAATCCAGGGCGGTCGTAAGCGGCCCACCACTTTCGGGCCGAAGACGCTCGGAGGAGGTGGTCGACATGCGGGCCACCGCGCTGGCCAGTCATAGCTCGCTACAGGTGCCGGCGTAACCGAGATCGGCGAAGTATTCCCCGCATGTGCCGCCGTACCACTCGTAGGCAGATCCGACCGGGCTCACCGCGTACAACGCATCACAGCTGAATCCGTAGCCCTCGTAGCAGTCCTGGCTGAGGGTTTCAAGCACCCAGACGCAGGCGTCGACGTCACCATAACTACAGTCGTCGATCATGTCCTGAACTGGGTCGTCGGAGCTCAAGCCCGTATCTGCAGAAACGTCGAGCGCTGCTGCTTCGTCTTCAGTCGGCGCGTCAGGGGCGGGTTGTTCGACCACGATCCTCATTTCTTGCTGCCCGGAACTGTCGCCGTTGGCGAGGTAGACGACGCCGCCGGTCCCGGCTGTGATCAGGGCAGCGATGGCGGTGAGGATCCCCGGCAAGGTAGTAAGGAAGCCAAGGAAGCCGCCTCTGGACTCTTGTGCTGTGGTCACGGTGATCTCCTCCCCCGTCATGCCCGCGCCGAGCATTGGTGTTGACGACTGGAAGGGGGAGCAGCTCACACGGCTGGATACATAAGACGAACCTGAATCTTGTCCTCGTACTCGGGGATGCGCCGCAGCGGCATCGTCGCCAACTGCGTCGCCGGGACCAACTTCGTGACAGCTAGAACGAATCCCTTGCTGTCACGTGGAAGTTGCCGTGGAGCCGCCCGCGCGACATCCTCGCCAGCGACACGCCCGAGGCCGACCTGACGTTCTTCGTGGCGAGCGTTCGGCCCGACGGGCGGCGCACTCGGCGGGCGTCGGGGCCACGTGGGTGGACGGCCGCTGTACTTCACGAGCGGGCCGGGCACGCTCAAGTCACGCAACCTGGCGGCAAATCCGGCGTGCAGTGTGTCGGTGCGTTTGCGCGGCATCGACCTGGTGCTGGAAGGCGAGGCCCACCGGGTCACCGATGCGTCCACTTTGGAGCGTCTGGCGGCCGTGTACCGCACGAGCGGCTGGCCAGCTTCGGTGGAGGGCGACGCGCTCACGGCCCCGTTCAGCGCGCCCAGCGCCGGCCCTGCGCCCTGGCACCTGTACCGCCTCACGCTGCACACCGCCGTCGGCGTGGCCACCGCCGAGCCCCACGGCGCCACCCGCTGGGATTTCGCCCACTAAGGCCGCGCGGATCTGTCAGACTTCTGGTTGGGCTTTCGACGCCTGAGGAGTGCACTGATGCGCGGTGTGCAGGCGGTCTTCGAAACTCGGCACGCTCGTACGACGCAGGTACGGTACCCGTTTACCGCAATGAAGCATGCCGTACGTGCGGTGCTGCAACGCATACTGCTGGTGGTGGCCGACCGCTGGAACTACTTCCTGGTCCGCGGCATGTACCACCCAAACAGTCGCTTCGACCACCGCGCATTTCTTGGCGGCTCTGACTGGGGCAAGAGTCGGGACATGGTGAGGTTCGCCACGGTCGACCTTCTCAGGCGGGAGATCGCGGAAAGGGGCGTGGACGGCGCCGTGGCTGAGCTGGGTGTGGGCGTCGGGACGTTCGCCGCGATGCTCAACCACTACTTCCCTGAGCGAACTATTTACCTGTTCGACACCTTCGAAGGCTTCGATGCCAGGGACCTCGCAGCCGAGGTCGCTCGTGGCCGCCCCGGGGTGCCTTACGGGGTAACCCAGGTCACGGTGGAGGGGGTCCGGTCCCGGTTGCCGCACCCGGAGAGGGCGGAGTTTCGCGTCGGATGGTTCCCAGACTCCGCCACGGGCTGCGAGGGAGAAACATTCTGCTTGGTCAATGTCGACGTCGGCCTCTTCCAACCCACCTACGCCGGTCTGCGGTGGTTCTATCCGCGCCTGGCCGTTGGTGGGTATCTGCTCGTGAACGATTACAACAACGCCCACACCAAGGGCGTACGGGAGGCGGTGCACCAGTTCGCGCGGGAGACTGAGGCGGCTTACACCGTGCTGCCCGACTACGGCGCCCACGCCGTGTTCGTCAAGCCGAGGCAGGCGGACGAAGCGTAACCGGCCGTGGCTCACCGTTGTAGACCGGGAGCCCACGCTGAGAACCGGTGCGGGGTCAGTCAGGGGCACTACGTGACGCGGCCTCGCGCTCGGCAAACCACCGGATCGTCCGCCGGAGACCGGTGTCCAGCTGAGTTCGGGGCCGCCATCCTATGAGGGTCTCCGTACGACCGACGTCGGCGACGCGGCGGACCTCGCGCGGCCGATCGGCCAAGGCTCCGAACAAGGGGTCCACCTGCGCACCGACGAGACGTGTCAGCCGGTCGACGAGGGAACGAATGGTGATCAGCCGACCGGAGCCGACATCGACGATCTCGCCGACCACGCCGGGCACCCGAGCGGCGGCGATGAATGCCGCGACCACGTCGTCGACGTACACCCAGTCAATCTCGCGCGTGCCGCTGGTCAGGAGTGGTTGTTCACCGCGCAGCAGCGTAGTCGTCACATACGGGATCAGCTTGGTGATGTCCCGTTGCCCAGGCCCGTACACCATGAAGACGCGCAGGTAGACGACGGGAAGCCCGTAGAGAGCGTGAAACAGGCGGGCATACGTTCGGGCGGCGGTCTTCGCGGCCGCGTATGGAGACCCAGGCGCTGCGGTCGGGTCTTCCGGGTCGACCTCCTCCATCGAACCCGCCATCACGACGCGCGGCCCGTCCGCCTCACATGCAGCGGTCAGCAGGTTGACGGTCGCGACCAGGTTGTCGCGCGCCGTCGACAGAACGGTGCTGAGGGCTCTGTCACCACTGACGTGGCTGGCGAGATGGAAGACGACGGAGGGTCTGACCTTTCGCATGACCTGCCTGATCGCGTCGGGCTCGGAGAGGTCGACCTGCCACCAGCAAACCTCGGCGCCTTCTCGAGGTGCTCGCGACGTACCGTGCACTTCGTAGCCAGACCAGACCAATGCGCGACACAGGGCCGATCCGATGAAGCCTGCCGCCCCCGTTACGAGGACCCGCCCCCCGGCTACGGCAACATCGTCTCCTGCGCTATCGGCCGACAACGGCGCCCCCACTAGATCTCCGCGAGCACGCTAGCCGTCGTGCACGCGGAGTGCCATACCGGACCCGCATAAGCTCTCGCGCAGCAACCCGAGGCGTGCCGCCGGTCAAGATGAACGCGAAACGAGCTGGGATCCTCGAGCTCAGAAGTCCCGCCGGCGCCGTGATGACCTGCTCGCCTTGCTCCCCCTCGGTTCCTGCCGGTCTTCCGGGGGATTACACCTCTGAATGGCTTAAGGTCGATGCGACTTGGTGGCTTGTACGGAACCGTACGGAAAGATCCGCGACACTAGCCCCAATTCGAGCTGCTTGTCCCTGGCGTACACGAGGTAAACCACGCCACGCCAGGCATACATGTGCTCGCACACGGCCGGTGGAGCCATGGCGCCGATGAGCGCTGTCACGCGCTGCACGGCGACATCGGGCAACGGCAGTCGGAAGCCGAGATCCATCGCCGGTTCCGCAAGGGGCGGGGCCAGGCCACCCTCCATGGGCGGGTTGGCTCCCCGATAGGAGGTCGCCCACAGTTCCCCGGTAGGTCGACACGCTTACGCGTCGACCGTCGGCAATGACACGCCGCGGCGAAATCGGAAACACTCCGAGGGTGACCGGCGTCCCGGCAGCGACCGCATACCACCGGTTGGTCGGCTGGCATGCTCCGGCCCTGAGGCGAGTCGCCGCCGTGGCAGTCATTGGACTGGTCGGCGCCATCGCGCTGCTGCCGTTCGTTACGTGGCCCCTGGCGTTGGTCGTTGGCTGGGATGCGGCAGCTCTGACCTTCCTCGGCACGGTCTGGCCGATCATTTCTAGGGCCGACGGGGCACACGTCGAGCAGCTCGCGACCCGCGAGGACGAGACGCGCATCTCCGCCACTGCCCTACTGATCGGCGCAAGCGTCGCCAGTCTTTTGGGAGTAGGGCTTGCCCTCAGTCTTGCCGGGAAGGAGAGCGGCACGATGCGGGTGTTGCTGATCGGTGTCGCGCTGGTGACGGTAATGCTGTCGTGGACAGCGGTCAACACGGTCTTCACCCTGCGCTACGCCCACCTGCACTACGGATCGAGTGCCGGCAGCATCGCCTTTGCCAGCCCGGCCGGTCCGGAGCAGCCCAACTATCGCGACTTCGCCTACGTGGCCTTCACGATCGGCATGACCTACCAGGTGTCCGACACCACGCTGCACGATCAACGGATCCGGCGAACCGTGCTATCACACGCCCTCCTGGCGTACGTGTTCGGGGTGGTCATCGTGGCTGGTGCCATCAACCTCATCGCCGGCCTGATCCGATGACGTCCATCCGCCGCGCGAGTGCGGCAGACCAGACCGACATCACAACCATGATCCGCCGCGCCAAACTGACGTCCTCGGCGACGTTCTCGGCGGGACCGGCGGCGGCGGGAAGTCGCCGATGACCACCGCCTGCCAGTACCGCCACGACGCCGTCCCGTAGTCCTCCTCGGTGAGTACCACGACATTGCCCGCCCGACTCCGGACTGCTCATCGGTGCTCTCGCCCTGGCACGTCTCCCCGCTGGCAGGAACGGCTAGAGCGCGTGAACCAGGCCGCCGGCCGCAATCACCCAGTGCGCCGGGTGGCCTTGTGGTCCACGATGGGCTGGTGAGCGCCGGTGGTGATCCACCCGGAGCCGTTGCGCGGGGCCGGTCCACCCGCCGCCAGCTGCCCGGCGGCGTCGACTGGGCGTTGGCTGCTCTGCTGGTCGTGCTGCAAATGCTCGCTCCGCAAGCTGGGCAGCCGGTCGAGATCGCGGCCTGGCGGGAGCAGGTGGCAGGGCCGTTGGCGCTTGGCCAGGGACTGCCGGTGGCCTGGCGGCGGCGACGCCCGTTCGTGGTCGCGACCACCGTGCTGGCCTGCTATGCCGGGTACGTCGTAGTCGTCGGGCTGGCGCCGCCGTTTGCGGCCTGGGTGGTGATCTGGTCGCTCGCGACCTGGGGCGCCGAACGTCGACGGTCGATCGCCGCGGCGCTGGTGGCCGCAGCCGCGACCGTCGTGCTGGTGGTCGTCGGCGAGCTGATCAGCGCGGGCAGCGGCGCATCCATACTCTTGGTCTCGGCCACGGTC
>JBKPCP010000074.1:0-20578 GCA_046727475.1 Actinomycetota bacterium
GCCGACGGCTCTCAGCAGTCCGATCTCACGGGTGCGCTCCAGCACCGACAGGGCCAGCGTGTTGACGATCCCGAGGACGGCGATGATGATCGCGAGGCCGAGCAGCGCGTACACCAGGTAGAGCAGCTGGTTCACCTGCGAACGCTGCTCCTCCTTGAACGCGTCCTGGTCCTTGACGGCGACAGTGGGCAGGTCGGCAGTCAGTTCCTCCATCTGACGCTCGAGCTGGGTCAGGTCGGCCCCCGGTTCGGCCACGATGTACACGGTCGAGTCCGCCGGGATGATCCCACCGTCCGCCAGCGTGTCGAGTCCGACGATGAGCTGGGACATGAGGAGCTGCGTCTGGCCGTAGATGCCCATCACGCGAAGGTCCTGATCGCCTGCGGGGAGGCCCACCGACAGCGAGTCGCCGACCGCGACGGAGTGCTCCTCGGCGTAGTCCTCCGACACGAGGACGCCATCGGAGCCGAGCTCGCCGCTGCCGTCGACGATCTCGAAGTCGACGGCCTCTGAGAACGTCGCCGGGTCGAGCGCCGCGAGGAAGTCGCCCTGGCCGTCCACCTGCGCCGCGTTGTACCGGACCTGGGCCACCTCGGCCACGCCGTCGATCTGAGCGATCTCGTCGGCAACTGCCGGGGAGAACGGCTGCCCGACGGCGTTGGAGATGACGAGGTTGGCGTCGAGACCGTCGTCGAGCGCCTTGTCGATGCTCTTGTTGGTCGACTGCCCGATGACGGCCATCGCTGCGACGAGCGCCAGGCCGATCATGAGTGCCGAGGCCGTTGCGGCGGTGCGACGCGGATTGCGCTGTGCGTTCTCACGAGCGAGCCGGCCCACCGTGCCGAACAGCCGCGGGAATGATCCCGCGATGACCCGCACGACAGGGGGTCCGATGACCGGTGCCAGCAGGGCTACCCCGACGAACACTGCCATGACGCCCGCGCCCACCAGCCACGCCGCCTGAGAGATCTCGGCGAAGAGCCCGACGGCCAGTAGCCCCGCGCCGGCGGCGGTGAGCAGGGCACCCGCGCCGGCATGCAGGTTCCTCGAGGCACGGGGGAGGACAACGTCGTCGCGCATGGCGGCGACCGGCGGCACCTTGGCGGCTCGGCGGGCCGGAACATAGGCCGCGACCAGCGTGACGAGCACGCCGACGGCATAGGCGACGAGCACGGTTCGCGGCTGCAGCACGAGACCCGCGCCACCGAGGTCGAGGCCGAAGGCGGCGAACGCAACCTTCAGCAGCTGGGCCACGCCCAGGCCCAGCACGAGGCCGAGTGTCGACCCGACGAGGCCGACCGCCAGCGCTTCGATCATCACTGACCGGGTCACCTGACGACGGTCGGCGCCCAGGGCCCGATAAAGCGCCATCTCCTGGGTCCGTTGGGCGACCAGGATCGAGAACGTGTTGAGGATGAGGAAGATCCCGACGAACAGTGCGACCGCAGCGAAGATCAACAAGAAGGTGTTGAAGAACGCGAGGGCACTGGAGATCGCGTCCTCGCTCTCCTCGGCTATCTCGGCACCCGTCTTCGCCTCGACGCCATCGGGCAGGCTCTGCTCGATGCTGGCGCGCACGTCGGCGATGTCGGCATCGTCGTTCGTCGTGACGGCGATGTTGTTGTAGACGTCCTCACCGCCGAGCAGCAGGTCCTGCGCCGTCGTGGTGTCGAACAGAGTGAGCGTGGCACCCGCCAGGCTGTCGCCGCCGCCGAACTCGGCCGTGCCGACCATCGTGGCGCGTAACTGCGGCGGGTCGCCGGGCATCACCAGCGTGACGGTGTCGCCGACCTGATAGCCGGCCTCGTCGGCCGTCGCGGTATCGAGCACGACCTCGGCCGGGCCTGCGGGCTCATCGCCGTCGACGATCTGCAGCGGTATGGAGCCGTCCTCCGCCGGTGCGTCGGTCCAGTTGGTTCCGAGCCCAGGCGGCCCGCTGCCGCCGACCACCTTGCCGTCGGCGCCGACGACGAACACCGACTGGCTCAGGACGGTGCCGTCAGCCCGGTCTACGCCGTCGACGTCCTCCAACTCATCGGCGAGCGAGGCGGGCAGGGTACGAGCGTCGCCCCCGGTGAACTCGAATTGGTCGCCCTCGCCGAGGGTCGGCCGGACCACGATGTCGGAGTTGGAATCGCCGAAGATCTCCTCGAACGTGCTGTCGAGAGTGTCGGTGAAGACGAACGAGCCGGCCACGAATGCGACACCCAGGATGATCGCGAACGCGCTCATCGCCAGCCGCAGCTTTCGCGCGGCAAGGCTCTTGAAGGTTGCGCGGAGCATGCTTCAGGACACCCGCCCCACGGTGTCGAAGCCCTTCATCCGCTCCAGCACGCGCTCGGCGGTCGGCTGGGCCATCTCGTCGACGATGCGACCGTCGGCGAGAAACAGCACCCGGTCGGCGTACGACGCCGCATTTGGGTCGTGGGTCACCATGACCACTGTCTGGCCGAACTCGCGCACCGAACGACGCAGGAAGCCCAGCACCTCGGCGCCGGAGCGGGAGTCGAGGTTCCCGGTGGGCTCGTCGGCGAACACGATGTCGGGCCGGCTCGCCAGCGCCCGCGCGCACGCGACCCGCTGCTGCTGGCCGCCGGAGAGCTCGTTGGGTTTGTGCCCGAGACGGTCGCCGAGCCCCACCGTCGAGATCACGGTGTCGAACCACTCGGGGTCGACCTTCCGGCCGGCGATGTCGAGCGGGAGTGTGATGTTCTCCTTGGCCGTCAGGGTCGGCACCAGGTTGTACGCCTGGAAGACGAAGCCGACCTTGTCCCGGCGCAGGCGCGTGAGCTCGGCGTCGCCCAGCGTCGTCAGCTCGGTCTCGCCCACGTAGAGCCGGCCACTGGTGGCGGCGTCGAGGGCGGCCATGCAGTGCATGAGCGTCGACTTGCCCGAGCCCGATGGGCCCATGATGGCTGTGAACCGCTTTCGGCCGAACTCGACGGACACGTCGTCGAGGGCGACCACCTGCGTGTCGCCCGCGCCGTAGACCTTGGACAGCCGCTCGGCGCGCGCCGCGGCGGTGGACCGGTCAGCAGAAGGTGTCGGCGTGGTCGGGGTGGTCACCTGGGCTCCTCGGTCGAATGTCGTGATGACCCGACGCTATGGCCTCGTGGGGCGGGATCGCTCGCCCACCGGGCCGGTTGTGCACGTCGGTCGCAGGGACGACCCACCCGGGCGTCTCCTTCGAGCGGAGGAGACGCCGTGGGCGCTACTCGGTGGTGATGGCCCGCAGGACGTCGAGCTTGGCGGCACGGCGTGCCGGCCAGACCGCGGCCAGCACTCCGACGAGGGCGGCGAGCAGCACGAACCCCGCCAGACGCGCCCACGGGATCGCCAGGACCTCCAGGCCTTCCTCGGACAGGGCACTCTGCAGCGCGACACCGAACACGACACCCAACACGATTCCCAGGACCGCACCCAGGACGGCGATGGCGACCGACTCCCACCGCACCATCGCGCGCAGCTGCGGCCGGCTCATCCCGACGGCACGCAGGAGACCGACCTCGCGGGTACGTTCCATCATCGACAAGGCGAGCGTGTTGACGATCCCGAGCACGGCGATGAGCACGGCGAGGCCTAGTAACGCGTAGACCAGGCTGAGCAGCCGGTTGACCGGTGCACGCTGCTCTTCGTCGAAGGCGTCCTGATCCTTGACGGTCACGGTCGGCAGGCCCGCGGTGATCTCTTCAAGGCTGGTGCGCGTTCGCGCCGGGTCGGCGCCAGGTCCTTGCACGACGTAGACGAAGCTGTCGGCGGGACTCACGCCGCCGGCCACCAGCACATCGAACCCGATTACGACGTCGCTCCCGACGACGGGGTTGTCAGCGAAGATGCCCACTACGTCGAGCTCGCGGTCGCCGGCCGGCAACGTGACGGTCAGGCGATCGCCCACGGTGAGCCGCTCGCGCTCGGCCAAGGCAGCGGACACCAGCGTTCCATCGGAGCCAAGGTCGGTATCCCCACCGGTGACGTCCAGGCGCACCGCCTTCGAGAACGCGCGCGGATCGAGTGCCGCGATGTTCGCGTCCTCACCGGCGACCTGCCCGGCCTGCCAGCGGACCTGCGCGACTTCGGCTACACCGTCGACGGCGGCGACCTCGCCGGCGACGCTGGTCGAGAACGGCTGCCCCACGGCGTTGGAGATCACGAAGTCCGCCGTCAGGTCGTCCTCGAGGGCGACGTCGATGCTCTCGTTGGTCGACTCGCCGATCACGGCCATCGCCGACACCAGCGCCAGGCCGATCATCAGGGCAGATGCCGTCGCGGCGGTGCGCCGCGGATTCCGTAGGGCGTTCTCGCGAGCCAGGTGACCGACGGTCCCGAAGATCCGCGGGTAGCCGGCCGCGATGACCCGGACGAGGGGACCCGCGAGCACGGGCGCCAGGAGCGCGATACCGAGGAACACTGCGGTGATGCCTGCTCCCACCAGCTCGGCCCGGAGTGATGTGTCGAGGAACAGACCTGCGCCCAGCGCCATCGCGCCGGCCACGGCGAGCGCTCCACCGAGTCCCGCGTGCAGGCTTCGAGGGGCCTGCGGCAGCGCCACCTCGTCACGCATGGCCGCGACGGGCGGAACCCGCGCGGCTCGACGGGCCGGGATGTAGGCCGCAGCAACGGTGACGGCGACTCCGACGAGGTACGCGATCGCCACCGTTCGAGGCTCGAGCACGAGGCCACCAGGGCCGAGATCGAGGCCAAAGGCAGCGAAGGCAACCTTGAGCAGCTGGGCGACGCCGAGCCCCAGGACGAGCCCGAGGGTGGCGCCGAGCAGGCCGACGACGAACGCCTCGGTCAGCACCGACCGCGTGACCTGCCGTCGCCCGGCACCGAGCGCACGGTAGAGCGCGATCTCCTGGCTGCGCTGGGCCACCAGGATCGAGAACGTGTTGAGGATGAGGAACGTACCGACGAACAGCGAAACGGCAGCGAAGACGAGCAGGAACGTGGTGAAGAAGCCGAGTGCGTCGCGCAGGCCCTCGGTCGTCTCGTTCGACGTCTCCGTGCCGGTCTTGGCCTCGAAGCCGTCGGGCAATATGGCCTCGACCTCGGCACGTAAGTCCTCCTGGCTGACGCCGTCCCGGGCGGCGATCGTGATCGTCGTGAACGCGTCGGCTCCACCGAGCAGGAGTTGTTGCGCCGTCCTGGTCTCGAACAACGCCAGCGTGGCGCCGGCCAGTCCGGCGCTCTCGCCGAACGTTGCCGTGCCCACCAGCATGGCCTGGATCTCGGCCTGTTCCCCGCTGGTGATCAGGCGAACCGTGTCGCCGACGGAGTATCCGCCCAGCTCGGCCGTCCGGGTGTCCACCACGACCTCACCGTCGGCGGTCGGGCGCCGCCCTTCCTCGAGTCGCAGCGGTGACTCGCCCGTCGTGTTCGGCGCGTCGGACCAGTTCGCGCCGATTCCGGGAGCGCCACCGCCGCTGACGACGCGACCGTCGGTTCCGACCACGAACACCGAGCGGTTCTCCACCACGCCGTCGGCCCGCAACGCTCCGTCGAGGGCCGCGAGCTGGTCGACCATCGAGGCCGGCACGGTGCGTCCGTCGTTGCTGACCGAGTTGTTGCCGACCAGCGAGCTCAGGCCCAGGAAGCCCTCGGGACGTACCACGACGTCACCGTTGAGGTCGCTGAAGATCTCCTCGAAGGTCTTGTCCAAGGTGTCGGTGAAGACGTACGAACCGGCGACGAACGCGACGCCGAGGACGATGGCGAACGCGCTCATCGCGAGCCGCACCTTTCGGGCGACCAGGTTCTTGAGCGTGACGCGCAGCACGGCCTACAGTGCCCCGGGCTGGACCAGGCCACTCTCGTACGCGTAGACGGCGGCCTGCACACGGTCGCGCACACCCAGCTTGGTGAGCAGGTTGCCGACGTGAGTCTTCACGGTCGTCTCCGACACGACCAGCTCGGCGGCGATCTCGGCGTTGGACAGGCCACGGGCGACAAGCTTGAGGACCTGGCGCTCGCGTTCGGTGAGGATCGCAAGGCTGGCCGGGGTAGGGGCGTTGGCGGCCGGGAGGCGACTGGCGAACTGGTCGAGCAGCCGCCGCATGACGCTCGGCGCGACCACGGCCTCACCCGTCGCGACGACCCTGATCGCATCGACGAGATCTTCGGCCGGCACGTCCTTGAGCAGGAACCCGCTCGCTCCGGCGCGCAACGCCTCGACGACGTACTCGTCGAGGTCGAATGTCGTCAGCACGAGCACCCGGGGTGCGTTGTCCCGGGCGGCGCCGGTGATGAGCCTGGTCGCCTGCACGCCGTCCATTCGCGGCATCCGAACGTCCATGAGCACGACATCGGGCTGGAGGGCGCGGGCAGCGGCCACGGCCGCCTCGCCGTCGCCGGACTCGCCCACGACGGCGATGTCCGGCTCGGTATCGAGGATCATGCGAAACCCGGTCCGCAGGAGCGGCTGGTCGTCGACCAGGAGAACGCGTATCGGGCTCGCCGCGGGCGCCGTCATACCGAAACCTCGTCGAAGGGAATCCGCGCCCGCACCTCGAAACCGCCGCCGTGCCGTGGACCGACGTGCAGGGAGCCGCCGTAGAGCGCGACCCGCTCCCGCATGCCGAACAGGCCGTGTCCGGGCCGGTGGCCGTCCAGAGCGGCCGCCAGCCCGTGGCCCTCGTCGGTGACGTGGACCATCAGCTCGTCCGGAGCGTAGCGAAGCGTCACGACGGCATGTGTCGGGCCGGCGTGCTTGAGTGTGTTCGTCAGCGCCTCCTGGACGATGCGGAACGCGGTGAGGTCGATGCCGACCGGCAACCCGACGGGGGTGCCGTCGACCCGAACGTCCACCGGCAGGCCCGCGTCGCGGAGCTTGCCGACCAGCTCGGCGAGGTCGGCCAGGCTTGGCTGCGGGCTGCGTGCCTCGGGTCCCTCGCCGTCGACGGAGCCGGGTCCACGCAGCACGCCGACGATGCGGCGCATCTCGGCCATCGCGATCCGGCCGGTGGACTCGATCTGCTCTATCGCCTCGACGCTGCCGTCCGGGTCCCGTCGAAGCGTTCGGCGGGCCGCGGCAGCCTGGACGGTCATGACCGAGACGTGATGGGCCACGACGTCGTGCAGCTCGCGCGCGATCCGCGCCCGCTCCTCGGCCAGCGCGGCCCTGACCTCCGCCTCGCGGGTGCGCTCCAGCCGGTCGGCCCGGTCCTCGAGCTCCGTCGTGTAGAGGCGGCGGCCTCGCACGGCCCGCCCGATGCCCCATATGCCGATGAACCCGAGCGTCGCGAACACAGCGCCCGGAAGGTCGAGCCCGACGGCGTCGGGATAGCGCGCGTGGGCGATGGCGATCGAGGCGTTCAACGACACGACGAGTGTCGCCATGGCTGCAAGACCTGACAGGAACGAGGCGTAGGCGCCCGCCGAATAGACGGCGACCAACGCCACGATGATCGAGATCGGACTGGCGTAGTCGAAGATCGACAGCAGGAACGTCGAAGCCGTGGCCACCGCGGCGACGGTGGCGGCAGCTCGGCGGCGGAACAACAGTGCTGCCGTGCCGAGGACGACCAACAGGACGCCGAGTACGTCGCCGTCGCGGTACGGGACACCGCTGTCGTCGGTGTAGGTGAACAACAGGACGATGCCGGCCACGAGCAGGACAACGGTCAGCGTGGTGTCGAATACCCACTGCCTCGGACGAGGTACGTCGAACCGCCAGCTCACCTGACCACATTAGGTCTCGCCGGTGGCCTCGGAGTCGTCCGGGACGCCGAGTGCGCCACTCCGTCGCGAGGAGGACCGTGGGCCGTCAGACGTCGACCGGAGAGGTCCGCGGGGAGGGGGCCTCGTCGGCACCGGCCTCCGTGGCGGCGACCTCGGGCAGCGGAGGGACGGTGCCGCCGAACGACGGGCAGAAGGCCTTGTGGGCGCACCAGTCGCACAGCCGGCTGGGGCTGGACCGCCAGTCGCCCGTGACCGCCGCCCGCTCGATGGCCCGCCAGAGCGCGGCCAACTTGCGTTCGGTGGCCAGCAGGTCGGCCTCGTCGGGCTGGTAGTGGAGGATTTCGCCGCTGCCCAGGTAGACCAGCTGCAGCAGCCGCGGAATCCGGCGATGGATGCGCCACAGGACGAGGGCGTAGAAGCGCATCTGGAACATGGCACGCTGTTCGAACCCGATCGGAGGAGCCTTGCCGGTCTTGTAATCGACCACGCGCAAGTCGCCGGAGGCTGGCGCGCGGTCGAGCCGGTCCACGTAGCCGCGCAGGCGCAGGCCGGAGTCGAGGGTGGTCTCAACGTACAGCTCGCGCTCGGCCGGCTCGAGCGCACGCGGGTCCTCGAGGGTGAAGTACCGCTGGACGAGATCTTCGGCGCCGGCCAACCAGTCGCCGAGAGCTGAGCCGTCATCGTCGTCGGCGAAGAGACCGGCCACCTCGGGTTCGGCGGCCAGCAACTGCTGCCAGGTGGGGCCAACCATGGCCCGGGCCCGCTGCGCGGTGCGCTCCGCTGCCGGGAGGTCGAACAGGCGCTCGAGCACTGCGTGCACCACCGTGCCGCGGGTAGCCGCGGCGCTGGGCGGCTCCGGCAACCGGTCGATCGTGCGGAACCGGTACAGCAGCGGGCACGTCATGAAGTCGGCCGCGCGAGAGGGTGACAAGGTCAGCGCCGGAGATGCCTCGCCATGGTCGGCCCGGCCAGCGCGGGCCTGCACCCCGTCCGCAGGGGCCCCGGGCACGGCTGCCACCACATCGGGCGGCGGCGCTTCGACCTTCATGCTCGCGACTGTAGGCCAGCGGAGGGACAAAGACGCCCCGACACACAAGATGGAGGAACTGCCGGGGGTGCGACGTCCGCTCTGGCCTAGCCTGGCCATGTGAGCAACGGCGACCGGAAGGTCATGTCCCTGGGCAAAGTCGCCGGTGTGCCCGTGCACGTGAGCCCGAGCTGGTTCCTGATCGCCGCCGTCATCACGGTGTGGTTCGCCCCCTTGGTGCGCCGGGAGCTTCCCGATCTCGAGGCGGCGACCTATCTGGTCACGTTCGCGTTCGCCGTGCTGCTCTACGGCTCGGTCCTCCTGCACGAGGTCAGTCATGCGCTGACGGCCCGCGGCTTCGGGCTGCCCGTACGAGGGATCACGCTGCACTTCCTGGGTGGCTATACCGAGATCGAGCGCGAGTCGCCCACTCCGGGACGCGACCTGGCCGTATCCGCCGCCGGGCCAGCTGTGTCACTCGCCGTCGGTGGCCTGGCGATGCTGGTGTCGATTCCGGTGGAACAGGGCGTTGCCGAGTTCCTGCTCTTCGAGCTGGCGGCGGCCAACCTCATCGTCGGTGTCTTCAACCTGCTTCCGGCGCTGCCGCTCGACGGCGGCCACATGCTTCGCGCCGCGGTCTGGCGGGTCACCGGCGACGAGAACATGGGAACGGTGGTGGCCGCCCGCGCGGGCCAGGTTCTGGCCGGCCTCGTGCTCCTCGCTCCGTTCGTGCTGTCCGGCGGCCGGCCCACGATCATCGGCGTGGTCTGGTCGGCCCTGGTCGCGATGGTGCTCTGGAACGGGGCGAGCCAGGCGCTGACCGTTGGCCGGGTGCGCAGCCGGCTGCCCAGGCTGGATCTGCAGCGGATCACCCGACGAGCTGCGCCGGTCACGCCCGACGTGCCGCTCGCCGAAGCCCTCCGGCAGGCGTCGGCGGCAGGAGTCCAGGCCCTCGTGGTCGTCGACTCCGCGGGCCGTCCGACCGGGCTGGTCAGCGAGGCGTCGGTAACCGCCACGCCGGAGGACCGGCGGCCCTGGGTTCCGGTCGGTCAGGTCTCGAGGTCGTTGGATGCCGGGCTCGTCTTGCCTCTGAACCTGACCGGCGAGGAGCTCCTCCACCGGATGCGGTCCGTGCCGGCTTCGGAGTACCTCGTGGTCGATCGGGACGGCAACGTCTACGGCGTGCTCGCCACATCGGACGTCGACGCGGCCCTGGCGACCGCATAGGCGCCTACCCTGCATGCCGTGACAGACGCGAGCACGGTTCCGGCCCGCCGCACAGGCCCTTTCCGCGAGGGTGACCAGGTGCAGCTCACCGACCCGAAGGGGCGCCACCACACGATCACTCTCGAGGCCGGGCGCGAGTTCCACACGCACAAGGGGTCCTTCGCGCACGACACCCTGATCGGACAGCCCGAGGGGACCGTCGTGACGTCCACCGGCGGAACCACCTATCTGGCCTTGCGTCCTCTGCTGGCCGACTACGTGCTCTCGATGCCGCGGGGAGCCGCGGTCGTCTACCCCAAGGACGCCGCCCAGATCGTCGCGATGGCCGACGTCTTTCCCGGTGCCCGGGTCGTCGAGGCGGGGGTGGGCTCCGGGGCCCTGACGATGTCGCTGCTGCGGGCCGTCGGGCCGGACGGATATGTCCACTCCTACGAGCGACGCGACGACTTCGCCGCCATCGCGACCACGAACGTCGAGCGCTTCTTCGCCGGGCCGCACCCGGCGTGGCGGCTGACCGTCGGCGACCTGGTGGAATCGCTGACGGAGGAAGCCCCCGTCGACCGGGTCGTCCTCGACATGCTCGCGCCGTGGGAATGCATCGACGCGGTCGGCACGGTGATCGTCCCAGGAGGCGTGCTGTGCTGCTACGTCGCCACCACCCCCCAGCTCGCGCGTACGGTCGAGACCCTCCGCGAGCACGGCGGCTTCACCGAACCGGCGTCGTGGGAATCGATGATCCGCACCTGGCATGTCGAAGGCCTGGCCGTCCGCCCCGACCATCGCATGATCGGGCACACCGGATTCCTGGTGACGTCGCGGCGGCTGGCGCCGGGTGTCACCGCGCCGCCTCGCCGCCGCCGGCCGGCACCCGGCGCCCAGGCGTGAACCTTTGGCCCACCTTGCGCGTCTCTCCTTCTGACCGTTCGAATGATGTTTCTCACTGGCGGCGGCGGTCACTGGCCAAGCTGGCGTACGCAGGTAGGGTCGTGGCAAGACGACCCTCCGTAGGAGGTGAGGACCGTGTCGGCTCACGACGGCAACACCGATCGCCCACGCCGCGACAGCGCGCGCTCGAGTTCCGACATGTCGGCCCAGATCTCCTTCCTCGAGCAAGAGGTCGCCGCGCTGCGCCGGCGCCTGGCCGACACCCCCCGCCACGCACGTGTCCTGGAGGAACGGCTGGGCGACACCCAGGTCCAGCTGGCCGCCGTCACCGCCCAGAACGACCGGCTGGCCACGACCCTGCGCGAGGCGCGCGACCAGATCGTGGCGCTCAAGGAGGAGATCGACCGGCTGGCTCAGCCGCCGGCCGGCTTCGGCATCTTCCTGTCGCGTTACGAGGACGGCACGGTCGACGTCTTCACCGGCGGACGCAAGCTGCGGGTGGCGGTCAGCCCCGATGTCGAGACCGACGCGCTGCGTCCGGGCCAGGAGATCATGCTCAACGAAGCGCTCAACGTCGTGCGCGCGATGGACTTCGAGCAGGTCGGTGAGGTCGTCATGCTCAAGGAGCTCCTGGTCGACGGCGACCGCGCGCTGGTCATCGGCCACACCGACGACGAGCGCGTCGTACGGATCGCATCGCCGCTGAAGGACTCGGTCATGCGCGCCGGCGACTCGCTGCTGCTGGAGCCACGATCCGGTTTCGTCTACGAGCGGATCCCCAAGACCGAGGTCGAGGAGCTCATCCTCGAGGAGGTCCCGGACATCGACTACGCCGACATCGGCGGGCTCTCGCGGCAGATCGAGCAGATCCGCGACGCGATCGAGCTGCCGTATCTGCACGCCGACCTGTTCCGCGAGCACGAGCTCCGCCCGCCCAAGGGCGTGCTGCTGTACGGCCCACCCGGCTGCGGCAAGACACTGATCGCCAAGGCGGTCGCGAACTCGCTCGCCAAGCAGGTGGCCGCCAGAACCGGCAAGGCCGAGGGCAAGTCGTACTTCCTCAACATCAAGGGCCCTGAACTGCTCAACAAGTACGTCGGCGAGACCGAGCGCCACATCCGGCTGGTGTTCCAGCGGGCGCGGGAGAAGGCCAACGAGGGCACACCGGTCATCGTCTTCTTCGACGAGATGGACTCGCTGTTCCGCACCCGTGGTTCTGGGGTCTCCTCCGACGTCGAGAACACGATCGTGCCGCAGCTGCTGTCCGAGATCGACGGCGTCGAAAGCCTCGAGAACGTCATCGTGATCGGCGCGTCGAACCGCGAGGACATGATCGACCCGGCCATCCTGCGGCCCGGCCGGCTCGACGTGAAGATCAAGATCGAGCGCCCCGACGCCGAAGCCGCGCGAGACATCTTCAGCAAGTACCTCACCGAGGGCCTGCCGCTGCACGCCGACGACCTCGCCGAGCACGGCGGGTCTCGCGCGACCGCCGTCGACGCGATGATCCAGCGTTCGGTCGAGCGGATGTACACCGAGAGCGAGGACAACCGGTTCCTCGAGGTCACCTACGCCAATGGAGACAAGGAGGTCCTCTACTTCCGCGACTTCAACTCCGGCGCCATGATCCAGAACATCGTCGACCGGGCAAAGAAGATGGCGATCAAGGAGTTCCTCGAGACCGGTACCAAGGGAATCCGGGTGCAGCATCTCCTCACGGCGTGCCTCGACGAGTTCAAGGAGAACGAGGACCTGCCGAACACCACGAATCCAGACGACTGGGCCCGGATCTCGGGCAAGAAGGGCGAGCGGATCGTGTTCATCCGCACGCTGGTGTCGGGCAAGGAGGGCATCGAGGCCGGTCGGTCCATCGACACCGTCGCCAACACGGGCCAGTACCTGTAGCGATAGCTCGTTCGGGTGTCGTTGTTCGACGGGTCACGTGAACGAGCCGCGGCCGTGGTGAAGCAATGGGAGACACTCTGCCCATGACTGCGTCCACCACGCCGATCCGTTGGGGAATCGTCGCCACGGGCGGCATCGCGCATACGCTGGCCGGCGAGATCCTCCTGCTGGGCGACGCGGAGATCGTCGCAGTGAGCTCCCGCACCCGGGAACGTGCGCAGGCCTTCGCCGGCGAGTTCGACATTCCGAGGTCATACGGCTCGTACGAGGAGCTGCTCGCCGACGACACCGTCGAGATCGTCTACGTTGCCACGCCGCACGCCCAGCACGCCGAGGTCGTCGGCCGGGCGATCGACGCCGGTAAGGCGGTCCTGTGCGAGAAGGCGTTCACGACCTCACTCGCAGCCACCGAGGACCTCGTGCGGAGAGCACGGGAACGCGGCGTGTTCTGCATGGAGGCGATGTGGACGCGATTCATCCCGGTCGTCGTCACAGCGCGTCAGATCGTGGCCGACGGGGGCATAGGCGAGGTTCGCAGCGTCAGCGCGGACCTGGGGTTCCGGGCCGGCCCGGGCGCGAAGGACCGGATCTGGGACCCGGCGCTCGGCGGCGGTGCGTTGCTGGACCTCGGCATCTATCCCGTCGCGTTCGCGCAGATGCTGCTTGGCTCACCGGACACGCTGGCCGTGCACGGCACAGTGACGGCGGACGGCGTCGACGCCGAGGCGGGCCTGCTCCTCGGATGGGACAGTGGCGCTTTCGCACTGCTGGAGACGTCGTTGCTCGCGCTGACCGCCAACACGGCCAGGATCGTCGGCATCGAAGGCCGGCTCGACGTTCCGCCGATGTTCCACCATCCCAGCCGGCTGATCCACACCGACGGCACCGGCCAGGCGCGGGTGTACGAGCACGAACCCGAGGGCCGCGGCTACGTCCCGATGCTTCGCGCGGTGCAACGGTGCCTGCGAGAGGGGAGGACCGAGACCACCGAGATGCCCCTCTCTGACACCGTCGCAGTGATGCGGGTCCTCGACCAGGCGCTTCGTGCTCTGGGCGTTCGCTATCCCGAGCCTGCACCCATCGCCCCATGAGCTCATTCTCCGCGTGCACACCGGCTCGGCACGAGCACGCCGTAGGCTCGTGACATGAGTGTGCGCCGCGTCGTCGGCATCGAGACCGAGTACGGCATCGCCGTCCCGGGCAACCCGGCTGCGAACTCCATGCTGACGTCGTCGCAGGTCGTCAACGCCTATGCCTCGGCGACGGCGCGGGCCCGCCGGGCGCGGTGGGACTTCGAGGAGGAGAGCCCGCTGCGCGACGCGCGCGGCTTCGAGCTCTCGCGGGACAGCGCCGATCCCAGCCAGCTCACCGACGAAGAGGTCGGCCTGGCCAACGTGATCTTGACCAATGGAGCCCGCCTCTACGTCGACCATGCCCACCCCGAGTACTCCTCACCGGAGGTCACGTCTCCGCGTGACGCGGTCCGCTGGGACAAGGCCGGCGAGCTGGTCATGGCTGAAGCGGCCCGGCTGGCTGCCCTCGTACCGGGCTCGTCACCGATCCAGCTCTACAAGAACAACGTCGACAACAAGGGCGCCTCCTATGGCTGCCACGAGAACTATCTGATGAGCCGGCAGACGCCGTTCGCCGACATCGTCCGGCATCTGACCCCGTTCCTCGTGTCCCGCCAGGTGGTCTGTGGGGCGGGCCGGGTCGGGCTGGGGCAGGACGGCAACCGGCACGGATTCCAGATCTCCCAGCGGGCCGACTACTTCGAGGTCGAGGTCGGACTCGAGACCACGCTCAAGCGGCCGATCATCAACACCCGGGACGAGCCGCACGCGGATCCAGAGCGGTATCGGCGCTTGCACGTGATCATCGGCGACGCCAATCTGTCCGAGGTGTCGACCTACCTCAAGCTCGGCACCACCTGCCTGGTGCTCGCGATGATCGAGGAGGGCTTCCTCGGGGTCGACCTGTCGATCGAGCGGCCCGTCTCCACGCTCCACGAGGTGTCTCACGACCCCGACCTAGGCCACCTGCTCACGCTCAAGGACGGCCGCAGGCTCACCGCTGTCCAGCTCCAGATCGAGTACGCCGAGCAGGCCCGCAAGTTCGTGGAGAACCGGTACGGAGCCGACGTCGACCCCGACACCGCGGAGATGCTGGACAGGTGGGAGTCGGTTCTGACCCGCCTCGAGACCGACCCGATGTCGCTCGCGGGTGAGCTGGACTGGGTGGCCAAGCTCGGGCTGCTGGAGTCGTACCGCGATCGGGACGGGCTGGAGTGGTCGCACCCGAAGCTCCACCTCGTCGACCTGCAGTACTCCGACGTCCGCCCGGCGCGCGGGCTGTATCACCGCCTGGTCTCGCTCGGCCAGATGACGCGACTGCTCGACGACCACGAGGTGACCCGCGCGGTCCACGAGCCGCCGGACGACACCCGCGCCTACTTCCGCGGGCGGTGCCTCGCCAAGTACGCGCCCCATGTTGCGGCGGCGTCGTGGGACTCGGTGATCTTCGACCTGCCCGGACGCGACGCCCTGCAACGCGTGCCCACCTTGGAACCACTTCGCGGTACCAGGACTCACGTCGGCGACCTGCTCGACCGGTGCCGCACCGCAGAGGAGCTGGTACAGGCCCTCTCGAGCGGCTGACCTGGCGGAGAGACGCTGTTGCGCGCTGAGCGTAACCGTCGGGCACGTGCCGGACCCGCCGTGCGTCACTGGTGCTAGGTAGGGTCGTGCTAGTACGAGCGCATTCTTCGCCGGAGGTGGGCCATGGCACGCGATACGGGCGGGCAGCAGCAGAAGCAGCCCCGTCGCTCCGAGGACGTCGAGGCGGCTGAGTCGGCCGAGGCATCGGAGACCGTCAAGGAGCGCCAGGACAAGCTCGCCGACGACGTCGACGCGATCCTCGACGAGATCGACGAGGTGCTGGAGGAGAACGCCGAAGACTTCGTGCGGGGGTTCGTCCAGAAGGGCGGACAGTAGCTGTCCGTCCAGTTGGCGGGCCGCTCACAATCACGGGAAGAGGAGACGAGTGCACATCGACCCCCGAGGCGGCGGGCGCCTGCCAGCTGCCTTCCTGACCCCGGGCACCTCGTCGTTCACCGAGTTCCTCGGCCAACAGGCGCCCGAGCTGCTGCCCGGGCGGCGGGCACTCCCGGGCGCTGACCTGGCTGCCGAGGCGCCGCACGGCACCACGGTCGTCGCCACAACGTTCTCAGACGGCGTCGTGATGGCCGGCGACCGCCGCTCCACGATGGGCAACATCATCGCTCAGCGCGATGTCGAGAAGGTCTTCCCGGCCGACGACTTCTCCTGCGTGGGCATCGCCGGTGCCGCCGGGGTGGCCGTCGAGATGGTGCGGCTGTTCCAGCTCGAGTTGGAGCACTACGAGAAGATCGAGGGAAGCGTGCTGTCCCTGGATGGCAAGGCCAACCGGCTCTCGCACATGATCCGCGGCAATCTCGGCATGGCCATGCAGGGGCTGGCCGTGCTGCCGCTGTTCGCCGGATACGACCTCGAGCTCAACAAGGGCCGGATCTTCTCCTACGACGTCACCGGCGGTCGTTCCGAGGAGCACACGTACTACTCGGTCGGATCCGGCTCGCTGTTCGCCCGCGGCGCGTTGAAGAAGCTCTTTCGTGACGACCTCAGCCGCGACGACGCCACCACCGTCTGCGTCCAGTCGCTCTACGATGCCGCGGACGACGACTCCGCGACCGGAGGGCCCGACCTGTCCCGCAAGATCTTCCCGGTCGTCGCCATGGTCGACGTGAACGGCTACCGTCGCCTCGCCGACGACGACGTCGCCGCCGTCGTGACGTCCGTCGTGGAGGGACGCAACCTGCGGCCCGACGGTCCACAGGCTCCGCTGCACTAGCCCACCAACGCCGAGAGAGGATTCCGCCGGTGTCGATGCAGTTCGGCTACGTCTCGCCCGAGCAGCTGATGAAGGACCGCGCCGACTACGCCCGCAAGGGCATCGCGCGTGGCCGCTCGGTCGTCGTCGCCCAGTACGCCGGGGGCATCCTGTTCGTCGCCGAGACGCCGTCGCGGTCCCTGCACAAGATCAGCGAGATCTACGACCGGATCGCGTTCGCGGCGGTCGGCAAGTACAACGAGTTCGAGAATCTCCGGGTCGCCGGCGTCCGCATGGCTGACCTGCGGGGCTACGCCTTCGACCGGGCCGACGTCACCGGCCGAGGTCTCGCCAACGTGTACGCCCAGACCCTCGGCACGATCTTCACCCAGGAGCCGAAGCCGTACGAGGTGGAGATCATCGTCGCCGAGGTCGGAGAGTCCCAGGCCGAGGACCAGGTCTACCGGCTGACCTACGACGGCTCCGTCGCCCAGGAGCGTGGCTTCGCCGTGATGGGTGGTTCTGCGGAGCAGATCAGTCGGTACATGGCCGACAAGTACAGCGAGGACATGACTCTCGAGGCGGCGCTGCGGCTCGCGGTCGATGGGCTCGGCCGCGACAACGGCGGCAGCGAACCGCGTTCCTTGACCACCGACTCGTTGGAGGTCGCCGTCCTGGAGCGGGACCGGCCGCGACGGCGTTTCCGGCGGATCAATCCGCCCGACCTCGACGATCTGCTCGCCAGCACCAGCGCCGCCGCACCCGATGTTGCGGCACCCGAGGGCGACGGTCCCGACGACGACAGCGCGAGCACGTAGTCTGGCCGGATGGACCGCCGCATCTTCGGCCTCGAGAACGAGTACGGCGTCACGTGCACGTTTCGCGGCCAGCGGCGGCTGTCGCCTGACGAGGTCGCTCGCTACCTGTTCCGGCGGGTGGTGACCTGGGGCCGGAGCAGCAACGTCTTCCTGTCCAACGGTGCTCGGCTCTATCTCGACGTCGGCAGCCACCCGGAGTACGCGACGCCGGAGTGCGACTCCATCACCGACCTGGTCACCCACGACAAGGCGGGGGAGCGGGTTCTCGAAGGGTTGCTCGTCGACGCCGAGAAGCGGTTGCGCGAGGAGGGCATCGCGGGCGACGTCTACCTTTTCAAGAACAACACCGACTCCGCAGGCAACTCGTACGGCTGCCACGAGAACTACCTGGTGAGCCGGCACGGTGAGTTCTCACGGCTGGCCGACGTGCTCATCCCGTTCCTCGTCACGCGGCAGGTGATCTGCGGCGCCGGCAAGGTGCTGCAGACCCCCCGCGGCGCCGTCTACGCGGTCAGCCAGCGCGCCGAACACATCTGGGAAGGCGTCTCCAGCGCCACCACACGCAGCCGCCCGATCATCAACACCCGCGACGAACCGCACGCCGACGCCGAGCGATATCGCCGGCTCCATGTCATCGTCGGCGACTCGAACATGAACGAGTCGACGACGCTGCTCAAGGTGGGCGCCACCGATCTCGTGCTGCGGATGATCGAGACTGGGGCGAACCTGCGCGATCTCGGCCTGGAGAACCCGATTCGAGCCATCCGCGAGATCAGCCACGACGTGACGGGCCGCCGAAAGGTGCGCCTGGCAAACGGTCGTGAGGCGTCGGCCCTGGAGATCCAGGACGAGTACTTCACCAAGGCTCGCGACTTCGTCGACCGGCGCGATATCGGCACGCCGGCCGTCCAGCGGGTGCTGGACCTCTGGGAGCGCACGCTCAAGGCCGTCGACTCAGGCGACCTGGCGCTGGTCGAGCGCGAGATCGACTGGGTCACCAAGTACCGCCTGATCGAGCGCTACCGCGACCGGCACGGGCTCTCGCTCACCCACCCTCGCATCGCACAGCTCGACCTCGCGTACCACGACATCCATCGGCGCCGGGGCCTCTACTACCTGCTCGAACGCCGCAGTGCGGTCGCACGGGTTTGCCGTGACGTGGAGATCTTCGAGGCCAAGTCCGTGCCCCCGCAGACCACCCGGGCGCGGCTGCGGGGGGAGTTCATCAAGCGCGCCCAGGAGCGTCGGCGCGACTTCACCGTGGACTGGGTGCATCTCAAGCTCAACGACCAGGCGCAGCGCACGGTGTTGTGCAAGGACCCGTTCCGGGCGGTCGACGAGCGGGTCGAGAAGCTCATCGCCAGCATGTGACCTGGTCTGCGCACGGCGATCTCTTCGGGAAATCTCAGGAACCAGGGTTAGGGTGGAGACTCTTGTGCCCACTCTGCGGCGCCACGCTCCCGACCATGAAGGACGCATCACCGTGCGCAAGCCACCGGCCCTGGTAGCCCTCCTGCTCGGCACGACGCTCGCCATCGCAGCGTGCGGCTCGGACTCCGGCGACGAAACGACCGAGAGCGGTATCACCGTGTCCGGCGAGTTCGGCGACAAGCCCGAGTTGGGGATCCCGGCCGAGGAGCCGTCGGACGAGCTCGTCGTGGACGTGCTCACCGAGGGCGAGGGTGCCGAGGTGGAGGCCGGTGACTTCCTGTTGGCGCACTACCTCGGCCAGACCTGGGAACCCGCCGAGGGTGACGAGGCCAACGTCTTCGACAACTCGTACGACCGTGAGCAGCCCGCCGGCTTCACGATCGGCCAGGGCAGCGTCATCCCCGGCTGGGACGAGGGCCTGGTCGGACAGACGATCGGATCTCGGGTGCTGCTGAGCATCCCGCCGGACATGGGCTACGCCGACACGCCGCCGGAGGGCTCGACGATCGAGCCGGGTGCGACGCTGGTGTTCGTCGTCGACATCGTCGACACGATCGGGGCAGACGCCGGAGTCTCCGGCACGCCCGCGGCGGATCTCCCGGCCGACCTGCCGACGGTCACCGGCGAGGGCGCTGACAAGCCGACTGTCGAGTTCCCGGCGACCGCCACGCCGGTGACAACCTCGACGTCCGATGTCCTGATCGAGGGCGACGGCGAGGAGCTCGGCGAGATGCTCGTGGTCAAGATCGTCCAAGCCTCGTACACGTCGAAGGAGACGCAGGCCTCGTCGTGGGACGAGGGCCGAGGCGCCCTTACACTGACACCGAACCAGCTCCCGGGCATGTCGGAGGCACTCGACGGTCAGAAGGTCGGCACCCGGGTGCTCACGCGAATCGCGGCCGCCGACAACGTCACCGAGCAGGCGCCGGCCGGTGAGCCGATCGCGATCGTCATCGACGTCATCGGCACCTTCTGACGGGAGCATGACCGTGCGGTTGGATCGTCCCGAGATCGACTTCCCCGACTTCCCGGTACCCGACGACCTGGTCGTCGAGGACATCGTCGTCGGCGACGGTGCGGAGGCTGTGGCCGGCTCCTCCGTCGTCGTCCACTACGTGGGCGTGGCGTACTCCACCGGCGAGGAGTTCGACGCCTCCTGGAACAGAGGGGCGCCCTTCGTCTTCCCGCTGGGCGCCGGGCGCGTCATCGCCGGGTGGGATCGCGGGGTCGCCGGCATGCGGGTAGGCGGCCGACGCCGGCTCGTCGTGCCTGCGCACCTCGGTTACGGCGAGCGTGGCGCCGGCGAGGCGATCGGGCCCGGCGAGACGCTCATCTTCGTCGTCGATCTGCTCGACGTCCGCTAGGGCAACGGCTGCATCGCCGGCGGGACGAGTACCGACCAACAGGCTGTCCGGAAGACTCGGCACGTACCGAAGGACAGGACCAAAGGCGTCCGCGTCGTGCAACCGTCCAGGTCGAGTGCCACGTCTTGGGCGTTGTTCCTGTCAGTTGGTTCGCTCACTGCTTGCTCTGCCGCGCGGCCAGCACGGCCCGGACCACGCTGACGACCCAATCCGGGTCGCCGAGGACGTGTTCCCAGCTGAACCGCAGCACGACGTATCCCGCAGCGACGAGGTCGTCGTACCGACGGCAGTCCCTGACCAGGGCAGCGCGTTGCCCATGCCAATAAAAGCTGTCGGCCTCGAGGAGCACACCAGTTCCGAGATCACCGAGGTCGACT
>JBKPCP010000075.1:0-6302 GCA_046727475.1 Actinomycetota bacterium
TTCGACCACCTCGACCAGAGCTCCCCAACCGGCGAGGTTCCGGGCGATGTCCAGGGGAGTCGGTGCGGCGAGGCGGACCCGGGTTCGCCCGTCGTCGGCCCCGCCGTCGGTGTGGCAGTGCCGTCCGAAATGGTCTCGCAGGATCGGCACGAACCTGGCCTCGATGAGTACGGTCGCCCAGGTGCGTGAACGCCGCTGTTCCACCTCGCCGACGACCTGCTGCCACGCAGTGGCGAGCGTGAAGTCGTCCGGGCGCTGGGCGGCCTCGTCGGTCGGCTCGGCCCCGATGATCCGGTCGATCCGGAAGGTTCGCTGCCCTCGATCGGTCCCGGCGAGCAGGTACCAGATGTCGTCCTTGTCGACCAGGCCCCACGGGTCGACCAGCCGTTCGGACCGCTCCCGGGCGCTGTTGGTGTAGGTCAGGCGGACCTTCCGCCGGCGGATGACGGCAGCCTGCAGCAGGTCGACGATTTCGGGCCGGCGGCGATCACGCTCACCCCACCGGGTGGGGTCGATCATCGTGGCGCTGGCGGCGGCCTCGGCGTCTGCCCGGAAGGTCGGCGGCAGCGCCCGCACGAGTTTGCGCAGCGCCGCCTTGGCCTCACCAGAGACGGCCGCGGCCGGGCCGACGAGCAGGAACAACGCCTGCGCCTCGGTTGCCGACAGGCCGCTGAGGTCGGTTCGGGCGCCACCGACGAGCGACCAGCCGCCGCCGCGTCCCGGCTGCGGGTACACCGGGATGCCCGCTGCGGACAGCGCCTCCAGATCGCGGCGAGCGGTGGCAACGGAGACCTCGAGCTCGTCGGCCAGCAATGCTGCGGTTACCCGGCCACGGGCCTGCATGAGCAGGAGGGCGGCGACGAGGCGGTCAGCACGCATACCGCAGCTTCTCCCAGAAGGTGCTCAGTTGGTGAGCACTTTAGGGCTGAGGATGGTCATTGTCACTGACCGAAGGAAGGAACCAGCGATGTTGCGAGGACTGACTACCGTCAACTACTTCGCCGACGACGTCCCGGCCGCCGTGGGCTGGTACACCGAGCTGCTCGGCGTCGAGCCGTACTTCGCCCGCCCGAGCGAGGGGACGCCCGCGTATGTCGAGTTCCGCATCGGCGACTACCAGCACGAGCTCGGCATCCTGGACGGGCGGTTCGCACCACACGGCCGGTCGGACCAGGCCGGGGGCGCGCTGATCTACTGGGCCGTGGACGACGTCCGGGCCAGCTTCGAACGGCTGGTGGCCCTGGGCGCCACGGTGCACGAGGAGCCGGTCGAGCGCGGGCCCGGATTCGTCACCGCTTCCGTGGTCGATCCGTTCGGGAACGTCCTGGGCGTGATGTACAACCAGCATTACCTGGACGTTCTCGGGTCGCAGGCGGGGGTGTGACGTGACCACCCTCGTCGCGAGCACCACCGCGGACTGGCGGGCATGGCTGGCGCGGAACTGCCGGTCCGAGAAGGAGGTTTGGCTTGTCATCCACCACCAGGACAGCGGCACGCCGAGCGTGCGGTACCACGAGGCGATCGAGCACGCGCTGTGCTACGGGTGGATCGACAGCCATGCCCGCAGACACGACGCGGACAGCTCCCGACTCCGGTTCACCCCGCGCAACCCGAGGAGCACGTGGAGCCGGGTGAACCGCCAGCGTGCCGCCAGGATGATCGAGCTGGGACTGATGACCGAGCACGGTCGAGCCCTGATCGAGCTGGCGAAGGCCAAGGGGACCTGGCAGGTCCTGCCCGACGGGGAGACTTCAGCCGTACCCGATGACTTGCAGGCATTGCTCGACCGGAACGAGGCCGCCTTCGAGAACTTCCAGACGTTTCCGCCATCCTCGAAACGGCTGATTCTGGAGTGGATAGCAACGGCGAAGAAGCCGGACACCCGGCGGCGCCGGATCGTTCAAACCGTCGACCTCGCGGCGGTGAACATCCGCGCCAATCACCCCGGAGCTCGGGCGCATGGTGCGGCGAACCCGGTGCCGGATCGAGGCGCTCCACCTCGACGGTGAGGCAGGCGGCGAACGCGCGCGCCCGCCGTCAGCGGGAGGCGTCGAGGCGGATCTTCGCCAGGCTGCCGGCGTGGTCGCTGGGCCAGAAGCCGTCGGGCTCGGTGCGGTCGCCGGTCTCCTCTCCGATGGTCTCCGCCTGCAGTGCGCTGAACTCGTCGCTGACGAAGACCACGTCGATCCGGTGGTCGAGGGTGCTGGGCGCGAGCAGGCTGTCGTCCTGACCGCTGGTCCAGCTGGCGGAACCGCAGGGATCCTTCTCATAGACGAGCGGCCACACCTCGCTCAAGCCCGCGTCCTCCAGCAGGCCGTAAGCCACGACGTTCTGGTCCTGGAACTGCGGCGGCTCGCGGAAGTCCTGGCACAGCGTCGGCCGGGCATTGATGTCGCCCACCACCACGACCGGGTGCGGGGAGATCTCGATGTCGGCGACCAGCTCGGCAGCCTGCAGATTGCGCCACTCGTCGCGCAGCGGCGTGCTGCCGAAGGCCTCGAGGTGCGTGTTGACGAACCGGACGGTCTGCCCATTCTGGGTGAGGTCGACCGTCGAGAATCCCCGCTTCACCAGCACGTCCAGCCCCAACAGGTTGACCGAGAAAGACGACTCGTCGGCGTAGTTGAACGATCGCGCGTTCGACACAGTCATGTGCTTCAGCGCGTCGTCGCGTACCAGGATCAGGTCGTGGTCGGTGAAGCGGGCCGCGAGCGTCGGGGAGATCGGGATGGCGATCGGGATGGTTGCGCTGGTGAAGTTCGAGTTGCTGGCGACGACCGTGTACGGCTCATCCTCGGCTGCCAGCGCGTCGAGCAGGATCTGCTCGAAGTCGAAGCTCGGCGTGTACGGGCCGGTCGCCACCGGCAGCGGCCCGCTGGGAGTCTGGACCAGCGTCCACGGCGCGGTCTCCCACAGGGCGACCTCGTTGAGCCCCAGCACGTCGGGTGCGTCGTCGGCGACGAGATCGGCGATCGCCTCCGCCCGCTGCGGGAAGTCGGTCCGCTCCACTTCGGCGTAGATGGCGCTAGCCCTGGTGATCAGGTCGGGGAGGCTGCTCGCTCCGAACAGCGGGTTCAGGTCGGCGCCGAGATACACGTTGTAGATGCCGACGTCGAGGGTGACCGCGGAGGCCGGCTTCGGGGCACCGCTCGCGACGCCCGGAACCATGCCGGAGACAGCCACCATGCCGGCGGCCGCCAGACCACCGACTGTCATGCGCCAACGCCGCGTGCGGGACCCGTTCATGAGCACTCCTTCGCCAGTGGTGCGAACCTTGCCGGTTCCCGGCAGGAGACCGCAAGAGCGGGCGTCAGACGAACGGGCAATGACTGAGCAAATCGCCGGCCCCGGCGACTGCAGGTGACACGGCAAACAGTGGCACGGCAAGCAGCAGGAGGAATGCCAACAGCCAGCCGGCCACCGCACGTCGGCCGAGCGGTCGCTCCGACCCGAGCAGCCGCTTCACGCGGACCGCCACAGCGGGACCGCTGGCCGCGAAGGCTGTCGTCGGCAGAACCGGCCGGGAGTCCGCGGCGAGCATGACGAGCGCGGCAGCCAGGTCTTGCCGATCGCACTGGCGGGCGGCGGCGTCGTCGGCGATCAACTCCACAAGCCGGGCCACCTCGTCGTGCGCCCACCGGAACGCGGGAACCCAGGGAAATGCCCGCCGCAAGATCCGTCCGGCTGCAAGCGCGAGATGATGACGTCCACGCAGATGCGCCTGCTCGTGCGCGAGTACCGCAGCGAGCTGGGCCTCGTCGAGCATGGTGAGGGCGGCAGTCGTCACGATGACGCGGCTGCCCCGTCCGGGTACGCAGTAGGCGGCCGGGCTGGCGTGGTCGACCAGTACCACGTCGAGCTGGGCATCCGGACGCCCGACGAGCTGGAGCAGTTGCCGGTGCCGCCGCCGTTGCGCGCGGCCCTCGCGGACAGACGACACCAGCGCCTTCCCGACGACGGCAGCGACGATGGCCAGGAATACGACGGCGATGAGGCACGCCTCCGCGAATGCGAGATGGTTGTGCCCATCGTGCCCACCGCCCACGCGCGGGATCGCGGCGAATGCACCGAACAGGACGGCGACCAGCACACTCGCGGACAACACGTGCCAAGCGCTCACGCCGAGCGCGGGCGCCCGACGCGTCCAGGTGGCACGGCGCAGGAGCCATGCGACCGGTGCGGCGAGGATCGCCGCATAGGCGAACAGAAGGATGCTCGTCATTCGAGTGCGTCACGCAGTTTCGTGATCTCGTCCGGGCTCAGGCGCTCGACGAAACCGAGCAGGGCCGCGGTTCGGTCGCTGGACTCGCCGAGTGCATCTTCCAGCAGATCACCGACGTACTCCTCGCGGGTTCGCGCCGGACGGTAGATGTAGGCCCGGCCGGCCAGTTCGCGACTCAGCACGCCCTTCTTGTGGAGGTTGTCCATGACCGTCATCACGGTGGTGTACGCCACCGAGCGGTTCCGATGAAGGTCTTCGAACACCGCGCGGACCGACGTCGGCCGGTCCCAGGCCCAGAGCCGGTCCATCACGGCCGACTCGAGCTCGCCGAGACGTCGCACCACGACACGTGATCGTATCGTCCAGGGTGGCGGACGACAGAGGCCTTGGCCGGGGCGGGGGTCCCCGGCCAAGGCCTGGTCTCTGCTCGGCTCCTACAGGTCGGGCTGGAAGATGTAGAGGCCGAAGTCCCGGTCGCTGGCCAGGACGTACTGCTCCTTGCCGATGTTGTGGACCTCGACGCCCCAGAAGTTGTTGCCGCCCTCGTCGATGAAGGCGCCGACCTCGTGCAGGCCGTTTCGGCCGTACTCGAGGATCCGGAACCCGCCGGCGTAGTAGCTGACGTAGACGAGCATCCTGCCGGGGTTGGGGTCGATCGCCACCTCGTGCACCGACAGGTCGCCGAACCCGGTCGCGAAGGCCGGATCCTGGGACTCGGGAATCGCGAAGGTGTCGATCTGCCTGATCGAGCCGGGCTCGCCGACGTCACCGGGGATTTGCGTTCCGAAGAGCCGGATGTAGCCCCAGCCGTCGAACACCGCCTCGATCGTGGTGGAAGCGACGGGGGAACCCGCAGCAGGTGACGCCGTCGTGCATGCGTTGTCCGCAGTCACGCCGGGAACCTGGAGGAGCTGCAGCCCGGCCAGCCGGTTGACGAACACGAACGGGATGTCACCGGCCGCCAGCATCGTGACCTGTCCCATGCAGTCCGCCCGCACCGCGTTGAACACGATGCCCGCGTCATAACCCGCAGCAACGATGTTGTTCAACTTCTCTTGGAATGTGCACACGCCGCGCTCCACCAGCGCGACCCCGTCTCCCGGCGGCGGCGGGCTTGCCGTGCAGGCCAGTCCGACGTAGGTCGGCGTGCCCGCGATGGTCGTGTCCGCATCGACCGGCGGCGTGTCCGACGCCGAGGTGGCCGTGTAGCCGGTGCCTGCGTACGGGCCCGATGTGATCGTGGCGACCACCCGGTACGGGTTGAAGTCCTCGTCGGTCGCCACCAGGAACCGGTTGTCCGGCGACAGCTCGGACTGGTGGCCGTTGCCCTCCGGCGAGATCTGATGACCGCGGGCCAGCCGCTCCTCGTCGAGCTGCGCGTAGTCCGACTCGGCGATGAGCGTGACGTTTCCCGGAGTCGGGTCGGTCACGTCGAGCAGCACGTACCCGCCGTCCCAGTAGCTCATGTTCATCACGTATCGGGAGCCGACGCGCTCGACCATCATGTCGTGGGAGAACACCGAGGTGAGGTTGGGCGGGGAGTCCTGCGCGACGTTGAACGGCGGCTCGGCGAGGTCCAACGTGTCGTTGACCAGCACCGGGTTGCGCGGGTCGGTGACGTCGAGGATGTCGACGTCGGTCAGTTCCTCGTCGTCCACCAGCACGACATACGTGCGGCCGGTCTCGCTGTTGGTCCAGGCGAACTGGCTGTGCGTCTGGTTGGCCTGGTCGTCCATCCCACCAGCGGGGTTGGTGTAGTCGCCGGCGTGCGCAACCAGCAACTCCGGCTGCGTCGCGTCCGTCACGTCCCAGATGTTGATGCCACCACGGGTTCTCGGCGCCGTCGGAGGCGGCGCTCCGGGGCAGGTCTCGTTCTGGTGCATGAACAGGACGCCCTGGAAGAACTCGTTGTTCATCTCGATGACATCAGAGCCCTCACCGGCGTAGTTGCCCTCCTCGGTCGGCATGAACGCACTGGTCACCTCGAACGGGTCGGCCGGGTCGGAGATGTCGATGACGTGCGCCCCTGTCTGTGTGCACGTCGGATCCCGGAACGCGGTCAGGAACGCGAAGTTGCCAT
>JBKPCP010000076.1:0-6370 GCA_046727475.1 Actinomycetota bacterium
GTAGAGCCGCATGCACGGCGTCATCGCCGCCGCGATGTGGCCAACCGGCTCGAGCGCCGCGACCGCCAACAAGAAGTCGGTGTACGCCGCGGTGGCGGGGTCTGCCGCCTGGTGTAGGTCGACGCCCCACCGGGCCGCGTAGCCCTGGTGGAGGCGGAGCTCGTCGGCAGCCGCGTCGAGTAGCTCCCTGAAGGCGATCAGCCCCTCTCGGTCCGGGCTCTTCGCCAGAGCCAAGGCGTAGGCGCGGCAGAACGCGTCGAGGAAGGCGGCGTCCTGCCCCACGTAGTAGGCGAACGTAGCCCGGGGCAACTCTCCCGACGCGATGCCCTGGACGAACATGTGCTCCAGCGCGGCCTCGGCGAGGACTCGGTTCCGGTGCCATAACGAGTCGGAAAGCGAGGCCACGGACCAAGCCTAAGGCTCGGCATGGCCTCGACCGCCGAGGGCGTCGACGACCCGAGTGGCAACCAGCGCGGCGCCGCCGGCGAGTGCGAACCCGTGAGCTTCCGGGAGCGAAGTGGCGATCTGGCCGACCTGCTCCTGCAGGGGACTCCGCACGCCACAATGACGCCGCGCCGCGCCTCGAGCCATCCCGCCCACCCGGCGGACGTGGTGCGGCAACACAAGTTCTGGCACAAGTCGATGAGCTCCGCGAGCACGACATAGAGGCGGACCTCGTCGTCGGTCCCTTCGGTGAGTACCTGCTCGTAGACGCGTGCCCGGTCGGCTCGATCCGCAAGGTCATAGCGACGGGGCGGACCACGCCAGCGAACCCGGAGGGGGCAACTCGATGACACCGTGTGCCTGGACCACGTCAGGGGCATCCACATCGTCAGGGATTGCGACCGGTCGCGCGCTCGGTCCCAGCATGGCGCTACACGTCCGTGCGCACCGGCTCAGGGACTCCAGCGTACGCAGGCCCACGGCCGACGGTGCTCTTTCGGCTGAGCGAGACGAGCGTCGCTACAGGTCACAGCCCAAACAGACAGCTCCAAAGGTCGGTAAGCGACCTTCCGGCGTGAGCAGGGTGAGGCTACGCGCAGGTCGGAGACGCGGCGGAATCCGGTTGTGACCGCTGGTCCGCCCCGCTTGCTGCTCGATCTGGCTCACAGGTGGCACAGGGCCGCAGCCTCCTCTCAGCGGGCGGCGCGAGCACCGCACGGTGAGCCTTGTCCGGCCGACCGATGGCTGACGAAGCCGGACACAGAACGCCAGGTCCTGGCGGCTGAGCGGATCGGGGCGGCTGTGGGTGTTCGCTGCTGGTCGCGCGATGGACGCGCGATGGCACGGGGCTGTCCCGGACCGAGGCCGTCAGCCGGGCACTCGTGCCGCGTTCCGCCGATATGGCACGCACATGTAGGGGAACGGTGCGACACTGTGGACAAGTCGTGGCCTCCTTCCGTCCGCGCGTGGCCACGGCGGGATGCCGCGAATACCAGGATGAGCCCTATGGCCGACTATGAGATGCCCATTCCCAGTGGACTGGAAGTCAGCGATCAACTGTCGCTATCGATCGGTCGCGTCTGCAGAGAGGACGTGACTCTTGAGCAGTCGTGCAGACAGGTCTTCCTCGCACTTGTCGGCGCCGGATTAGGGCTATATCTGCGCCCTGCATCTATTGAGCAGCTGATAGATGGCTGCCGGCTGATGTTGAGCAATTCAGGCGTCTCTGATCGGTGGCAGACCGCTGGAGACGACGCTCTGATTGCAGCCAAGGCAGCCCACAAGGAGCGCAACAGAGTAGTACACGACATGTTGCTCCCAGCCGGGCAGGGCGACGACGATTTGTCGAGCTGGAACGTACACCATGCGCAAAAAAAAGACGCTGAGCCTCAAAGCCACACCGAAGGCACTCACCGATGTGGCAAGGACTCTGAACAGGCTGAGTCGAGCGAATCAGCGCGTGTCCAACCTCGGATTCGGGATGGTGTCCCTTGTTCTGCTCCCCGGTGGAGGTCCTGAGCTAGCGGATGACGCCACCCTATCGATCGTTGAGGACAAATTCGACTTGACCGCAAATGGCGGCGCCCGACCGCATGGGTCAACCGAGTAATCCGCGCCAGATTAGCCCACACCATCGATCGTTCGCGATGAATGTCTTCCGAGATCAGGCCGATGGAGAGGCGCTAGCCGAGGTCGTAAACTGGGTTCACGGCACTCTGAGACAGATCGAGAGGTTGAGTCCAACTTTGCGGCTTCGCAGACAAACCGTCGGTATCGAGCAGGTACATCGATGCAGGCAGATGGAGATCTGTATCGTGACGAAGCGATCGATAAGACTCTGCTCATTGTCACGGCCAATCATCTCGTAACTGCACTCAACCGTTGCAGCACATCAAGGCTCGAAGTTCCCACGACAGACTGCGAACCGCGATCGAACGTTTCCGCGACATATACGAGCACTGGGATAGCTAGTACTACGCACAGCAGCGCGGCCGTTCGCCCAGCGGGAAGTACAAGAGGTTGCTTCAGGAGCTGCCTACTGCTAACTCCTGGATGCTTCATTGGAACTACAAGACGGGACTGACCTTGGCTGGCGTGCTCCATCTGCAGACGCTTGCGTCCGAGGTGCGATCGATCGGCACGGCTGCGTGGCGCGCGCATGAGCAACTGCTGCGTGGAACGGTCGCTGATGATGAACTGGAACGGTAGCGACCGGCGCGATTCGTTCCGAAACGAGGTCAAACCGCGCCGACCTGACGAGTTTGGTGCCCCCCGAGGCGGGATGCCAGGGTGCCGTACACACTGGCCGCCGGGCGCCGGCTCTGCCGGCGCCCTTGACCCTGTAGAGCCGGATTCGGCAGAGCTGCATCCCAGTCCGCGACTTCGTGGCGACACATCTGAGCAGCGAGAACAGCTCGCGGTTCGGCAGGATGTGAGGGTGGCCGCCGTCGACCGCTACCGCTACGCCGCGTACGAAGACGTCTGGGGCTGCCGTCTCAGCTATGCCCGCATAGTCGAGCCAGTCGAGTCGCCCGCGATGAGGCGTTTCATCGATCGCGTGCCGGCGGGGCCGTGGGTCTACGACTGGTACTTGCACATCATGTTCAGCGAGAGGCTCCTTGAAGCCGCGCGTGCCCTCAAATCGAACGCAGCCCACCGACTCGCTTGGTACCGCCGTCGATGAGTTCGCTGCGCACTGGGCGCACTTCAAGCCGCTCCGCGACGTCCTTCACCATCCGGCGTCGATGGCACTGAAGCTGACCTCCCTCCGGGTCGGTGGCGACTGCATCACCTACCAGCACGAAGGCTCCGAGCCCGAGTGGGAATTCACCATCGATGAACTCCACGGTCCGGTCGAGGATCTCTACGCGGTGATCAAAGCCGGGCACCCGGGTCGTCATGGCTGACGTGAGGACGAGGCGTCGCCACGGCGACGGTGATGAGGGACGGCTCACCGAGCACATCACCCCCGACCGGCGACTCAGCGCTACTGCATTGCTCTGCTTCGACGTGCGAGTTCGACCACGTCGGTCGGTGCTCGCCGTCCGAGCTGGTCGATGAGGTCCCGGATCGTGCTGTGGGCCAGGTGGTGAGACCGAACGTGCCCGAAGCGAGGCATTCGGAGTCGAGCTGTGCCTTGGTGGCCTCGCCGGTGTGCCGACGCTGACCATGGGCGCGGGCCACGTCGACAAGCAGCCGGGCCTGGCGTTCGGATGAGAGACCCGATGCGTCGATGCCGCGGGCAACGTCGAGCGCTTCGCCTGCGTCTCCGAGGTCGATGGCAAGCGCGACAGCGTGCAGCTGCACGTTGGTGGGACCGAATTCGGTCTCGAAGTCGTTGCGGTCGCTGCCGAGTTGCTCACCGATGCGCTTGGCCTCTGCCAGGTGCTGGTGTGCTCGTGAGCGGTCGCTCTCGTGACCGCTGATGACGGCCTGCACGAGGTGCATCGCCCCGTTGAGGGAGGGCGTCTCAGGGGACGGCTCCGCAGGCGAGGCCACGCGTTGGAGCACGTCAAGAGCGCTGGCGGTGACATGCTCCGCCTGGTCGAGTCGCCCGAGCCGAATGAACGCGTGGGCCAGCCGGAAATGGCCGGCGATCGCCTCGAGCGGGCTTCCAGACAGCTCAGCGGCACTGATGGCTCGATCGGCTGCAACCCAGGCGGCGTCGGCCTCGTCCTGCCGGGCGAAAGCCGCCGCCGCGGCCTGGTAGGCACGGGGCGCAAAGCATGAACGCGCTTCCGTTCGTCTCCCTGGTCCTCGCGCACCCCATGTTCGAGCCGGGGAAGCAGCTCGGTGAGAGCGTCGCTGAGCGCTACGTACTGCGACTCGTGGGCGAGGGCCCAGACGTTGTCGACGGCCTCGTGAAGCTCGTCGTTAGTCGACGGGCTCCGCTGCTTCGGCTGTGGGCGAAGAGCAGGCCAAGTGCGGGGAGCACCGAGAGATCGAGGCGCAAGCTGTCGAGGTCGTTGGGACGGGGCTCTCGTCGCCCGATTCGGTGAGAGCGTCGGGGCGCAGGTCCGAACACTGACGCCGAGCGCGCGCGCCAGGGCTTGTAGCACCGACAAGCGCTCGATCGGCTGCACATCGCGTTCGACGTGTGAGACCCAGCTCTCGGAGCGCTTCATCCCGCTTGCGAGTTCGCGCTGGGAGAACCCCCGCAGACGCCGAAGGTCAGCCATTCGCTCGCCGAGAGTCGGTGTCGTCACGTCCTCGACTCCCCCACTCCACGTGGGCGTGCGGCGTCAGCCGGTCGACCTCGAAGTGCTCGACGAGCCGCTCGCGCTCAGAGAGGAACTGCCGTACGTGGGGCTGCTCTTCGTGGGCCTCGAACGCTGCCCTGTCCCGAAACAGCTCGCAAAAGATCCGGGTCTGCGGATCGTTGTCGACCGTGTGAGTGACGTACAGCAGCGTGCCGGGCTCGTGCTGCTCGATCTCAGCCCACGGTCGCGGCGACGAGGTCGTCGAACTCACGCTCGTGACCGGGGCGGAGGGTGAAATGGACGACCAGGCCGAAGGCCGTGCTGATGCTCGCCTGAGCGGTCGATCAGATTGTCTATCGGCGAGGCCGCCTGGCGGGAGCGATCTTCGAGGCGGGCCATCAGGGTCTCGAAGTGGATGAGCTCCGTCGGGCGGCCGGGCTGGCCGCCGGGGGTGGCCCGGTAGGTGGGGGGCTCCGACCGCGGTGACGAGTAGGCAGCTGGCGTGGGTGGCGAAGGCGGCTCGGACCTCGTCATCGAAGAAGGTGAGGCCGGTGGCTCCCTGGCCGAGAGCGTGGGAGGCGAGGAGCAGGTGCCCGTTGACGATCCCGGCTTCCAGGTGGGCGGCCCGGTAGCCGCGGGGGCCGAGCGTGTCGAGGACCGCGTGGAGATCGGCGGACTCGAACACCGTGTAGGCGCTGTCGCCGCCCAGGGGCTGGCCGAGGCAGAGGTAGGTGGCCAAGTCGCGCGCTTCGATCTCGGCGCTCGCCTTGCGATGGGCGAGCGTGCCGGCGACCCATCGATACAGCCCCGGCGCCTGTCCCTCGACGCCCTGGATGGCCAGCTCGTGGGTGAGCAGGGTGTGGCCGGCGGCGATGGCGTCGGCGGGCACCGGGCGGGTGGCGGCGCTCAGCACCCAGGTGAGGGCCACCGACGGGACGGTCCGGCGGGCCATGAGGCGAGTGGAGCCCCGGCGGAGAATCAGTGGCTCGATCGGCTCCGCCGACTCGCCGTGATCGGGGACGTCAAGGGTGCCCGGAGCGGCGGGTTGGTAACAGCGACCGGGTTCGCTGGTGCATGCGCGCCGCCAGTCGTCCCGGGCTTCGGCGGCATCGAGGTCCGAGCGGTCCAGGTCGCTCAAGGCGTCGTGGATCGCGTCGACGGTTGATGGTTGCAGTCCGTCGAGCAACTGTCGGGGTTCGTCGGGACCCCGCCGAGGCGCGCCAGCGTATCGCCCAGGTCGCTGAGGCTGTCGTCGTCAACGGGCATATGGAGACGCCTTTGCGAAGGTCCTCGACGAATCGTGCGACGGCGACCACGAACGCGGCCTGCCGATCAGCCGTCGGCGCGTTGCGCGTCGCGCGTGGCGGGCGGTGGTCACCGGCCATAACGCCGGGCGAGCAGGGGTACAGCGACCCGGTCGCGCCACAGATCCACAGGCAACATGGAATCGGGCTCGTCCTCGGTCTACAACCACGGCTCCCGGGCTTATCGTGGTGCCCGTGAAGATCCTCCAGATCGCACCGGCCCTACACGGGGCCCAGATGCAGACCACCGAAGGCAGCTACCCCGTCGTCGTCTGGGCCCTCCTCGAGAACGACGACGGCAGCGACGACGTCATCGGCCTCGCCGTCGGCGGCAAAGGCGACAGGGCGCTGATCCCGCCCGATCCGGGCACCTTCGAGTCCTACAGTCAGTCGGGTTGATTGGACCACTGATCCAGGCCCTCC
>JBKPCP010000077.1:0-4238 GCA_046727475.1 Actinomycetota bacterium
GCACGGCGAGCGTCTGCCCAAGACGGGAAAGGACGAATCGGACCATCAGCCTCCACCGGCCGATCCAATCGCACCCGAGCGGCGGGAGCCGGCCTCGCCCTCGGGGCGTCGCCGGCCCATTAGTGGACGCGAGTATACCCGTGGCCGGGCTCCGAGGGAAGGTGGCGATCCGACGCGGGTTTGCCGCCCCTGGGGGCTTGGTGCTACCCTCCTTCCGGCATGGGTGAGCGCCCCCAGTGAGCCGCGTCCCCCTCACGACCAAGATCGGTCTGGTCATCGTCGCCGTGCTGATCATCGGCTTCGGCGCCTCCACCGTCCTGACGATCCAGCAGGAGTCCGCCCTCCTCGTCGAGCAGAACAAGCAGGCCGCGCGCCGGCTCACCGAGGCCATGATCGCCAGTGTCGAGAGCGCCATGCTCCAGGAGCGGCCCGACGTGACGCGCATGCTCATCAGCGACCTCAAGAGCTCGACGGCGGTGCAGGGCCTGGACATCTACCGGCGTAACGGCGTCGAGGCCTTCACCGACCTCGTCACCCTCAACGAGGTGGAGAAGAACGCGGGGCTCAACAAGGACGTCTTCGACTCCATCAGCAAGATGGCCCGGCCCGCGGGGGCGCCGATGACGGGCGCCCTCTTCAGTCGGGCGGTGGAGACCCGGCAAACCCAGGAGTCGCTCGAGCAGCGGGACGGCACCACCTTCTTCACCCTGCATCGCCCCGTGCTCAACCAGGAGAAGTGCCAGGGCTGCCACGGCACGGACCACACGGTGCGCGCCGTCGTCCGAGTGGCCAGCAGCATGGAGCCGGTCTTCGCGGAGGTGCGCAAGCAGCGCAACCGCCAGATTATGATCGGGGGGCTGACAATCCTCGCCGCGGGCGGTGTCCTCTGGGTGGCGATGCGGCAGGTGGTGGTCAAGCCCGTGCGCCAGGTGGCGGGGGTGGCGCGGCGCATCGGCGCCGGCGATTTCGCCGCCCGCGTGAAGCTGACGGGGCACGCCGACGAGCTCCATGACCTTGGTCAGGCGCTCAACGAGATGAGCGAGGGGCTCGCCCGCGCCCGCGATGAGCTCTCTGCCCGGAACGCCGAGCTGGCAAGCACGCTCGAGAGCCTCCAGGCCTCCCGCCGCCAGGTGGAGCTGCTCCAGCAGCTCAAGGGGGAGCTGTCGAAGTTCGTCCCCGACGCGGTCAAGGCTCTCCTCGAGCGCGATCCCAACGCCACCGAGCTCGAGAAGCGCACGGAGGAGGTGTCCGTCCTCTTCCTCGACATCGCCGGGTACACCAAGCTCTCCGAGCAGCTTCCGCCCGAGCAGCTCAACCAGCTCGTGCAGATCTACTTCTCGTCCTTCCTCGAGATCATCCGCGCGCACCATGGCGACGTGAACGAGACGGCCGGGGACGGGCTCATGGTCATCTTCCAGCGTGCCGCCGAGAACAAGCGCGATCTCTCCAGTCAGGACCACGCGGTGAACGCCACTCGCGCCGCCTTCACCATCCGCCAGAAGACACTCGACCTCAACGAGCAGAACCGCGCGACCATGCAGCCCATCGCGCTCCACATGGGGATCAACACGGGCGAGGCCCTCGTCGGCGCCACCAAGCTGGGGGGCGCCGGCGCGCAGCGCTGGACCTTCACCGCCACCGGGCCCGTGACGAATCAGGCGGCGCGCTTCGCCGGCTTCGCCCAGGGTGGCGAGATCATCGTGGGGCCCGGGACGGCCGAGCGAATCCGCGGCGTCTTCGTGCTGGAGGCGTTGGGCCCCAAGAGCTTCAAGAACGTGTCCGAGCCTATCCCCGTGTTCCGCCTGATCCCGCCGGGAGTGTACGAGAAGATCGTGTAACGAGACTAGGCGGGGACCTCGCGGGCGAGATACTCGACGGCCCGCTGCACGCCGCCGGGTCCGTGGGGGATGCGAAGGGCGGCCAACCCCATCTCGATAGCGCCGAGGGCCCCGATGATCATCGGCGCGTTGACGTGACCCATGTGGGCGATGCGAAACGCGCGGCCCGAGAAGTCGCCGATGCCGACGCCCAGGACGACGCCGCACTTCGTGCGGCAATAGTCGAGCAGCGGTTGTGGATCGCGATCCGGCGTCAGGACGCAGGTGATGGAGTTGGCGCGCTCCGCGGGGTGGGTGGCATTGATGGTGAGCGCGCCGCCCTCCGCCCACCGGCCGACCACCTGGCGCGTGGCCTCGGCCAGCAAAGCGTGACGCCGCGACGCGTGCTCCAGTCCCTCCGCCAGAAGCAGGTCGAGCGCCTTCCGGAGCGCGAAGAGCAGATGCTCCGGCGGGGTCCCGCCGTACTTCTGGTAGTGAGCCTCGCCCTGTCGGAACGTCCAATCCCAGTAACGGGTGCGAAGATCGGCCTTCTGGTGGGCGGCATGTGCCCGCTCATTGGCGGCGACGAAGGCCAGACCCGGCGGGGTCATGAAGCCCTTCTGCGAGCCGGACATGGCGACGTCGATGCCCCACGCATCCATCTCGAACGGCATGCAGCCCAGCGAGGCGACCGCGTCGACCATCAGGAGCGCGGGGTGACGGGCCGCGTCGATCGCCTTGCGGATGGCGGGCAGATCGTTGGCGACGCCGGAGGCCGTGTCGATCTGGACCACGAGGATGGCCTTGATCTCGTGGCTGGCGTCCGCTTCGAGGCGCTGCCTGACCGCGTCGGGGTCCACCGCGCGACGAGAATCCCCCTTCAGCGCTTCGACCTTGGCCCCCATCATCCGCGCCATGTCCCCCCAGCCCGCCGCGAAGAGCCCGCTTTCGAGCACAAGCACTGTCTCGCCGCGAGAGAGCACGTTGCTCACCGCCGCTTCCCAGCCGCCGTGCCCATTGGCTGCATAGATGTAGGCCCGGCCGGTGGTCCGGAAGACCTTGGGCAGGTCCTCGTGCAACGAGCGCGTGACGCCGAGCATCTCTCCGGAGTAGATGTCGATCGCCGGCCGCTGCATGGCAGCCAGCACGGCATCCGGGATGGTGGTAGGTCCGGGAATGTTGAGGAACTCGCGGCCATTGGCGACGCTCATGGGCGCCTCGCTTCCTTGTCGGGGGTGAACACGGCTATCATCCTGCCAGGGGGAGGATGGAAGGTCAATGCGCGGACCCCCTTCGGATCGAGCTGTTCGATCGCGGAGACACGAACGGCGTCCGGGAAGGACGCCGTTCGAGGGCCGCGCGCGTTGGAGCCTAGAGCGCGACGAGCCGGCGGCGGTACACGAGGGCCAGCTCGATCAAGCCGGCCCCGACCAGCAGGAGCGGCGTGGGTGCCGCCACCGGCGTGCCATCGGAGCGCTCGTTTGGCCGCTGCACGAGGAGGAAGGGCTGATTCGGGCACGACGTACCGTCGCAGATCCCGTCGCCGATCCCGACGTTGTCCCGCACGGCGAACGTCATCGTGTCGACGTTGCCGTCGAGCAGGCTGCCGCCGAAGAAGTCGAGGAAGTCGCGTCCGGCCAGCTCGTCGGCGGCCACCGAGCTGAACACGGTGGAGGTCCGCGGGATCGCTGAGCCCTGCGCAAAGCTGAGGCCATCTTGATCATTCGAGGAGGTGAATCCCGCGGGGGCGAACGGCGGTAGTGGGGCATCCTCCCCATCGGCAAACCCAACCGGGTCGAGCAGCTCCTGGGCGAAGGAGCTCCAGGGGACGCCGGAGGCATTGGTGATGATCTTGGTGACGCGATAGTCCACGGCGTCGTCGAGCCCACTCATCTGAACAATGCCGGGTCCGGTGTTGCTCCAGGTCTCGCGAAGCGTGATGGTATTGGTGGCGCCGTCGAAGGCGAAGTCGAACGCGCTGATGCCCACGTTGTTCGCGTGCAGCGAGCCGATCGGGACCGCATGCGCGGTCCCTCCCGTGGCTACAAAAGAAGGGCACCAAATCCGATCGCCGCCCTGACGAAAGGTCCCATTCGTATCCCTCCTCACCGAGGTCGACTCCGTGATTCTGTAAATATTTACTCCTACGCACAGGTCATGCCTAAATGGATAATTTATTCCATTTCGATAGGTTACGAATATCGACTCGAGCCGTCGGGACCGGGTTCGGCAAGGAGAGTGACAGCACCCATTGATAAGGTATGTAGGTGTAACAACTCGAGCGGTGAAGTATAGGGCGATACCGACCTAAATTCGGGCGCTTAGGCCTTTCGTAGTATATGTAAAGTTTTACCTACGCCCACATCTACGGAAAATGTAGTCCACGTTCATTAGTGAAGGATCCAAGGGAGCATATAAATC
>JBKPCP010000078.1:0-15920 GCA_046727475.1 Actinomycetota bacterium
AGACACGTGCTGCTCCGGACGGCAGCGAGAGCCGCCACGTGGGACGTGGGCACGGCCGGCTGCGGAGGCGGCGCCTAGAGCGATTCGTGGCATGCTTCACCGCCGCGGATCGCGGAGCCGCCGAGCAGCCGGCCCTCGCACCTTGCCTCGCGAGCGGGTCGCGCGCCTGCCCTCGGCGTTGCCTCAGCGAGCGGGTCGCGTGCGGGGCTTCGCCGCCGGGGAATCGGCGATCTCGTCCGCCACCTTGTCCGCGGCGTCGGCGGCCTTGTCCGCGGCGTCGGCGGCCTTGTCGGCGGTGTCGGCAACCTTGTCGGTCACCGCGTCGATCGTGTCCGCCTGGGCACGGCGGAGACGGCCGACAGCCTGCTCGCCGCGAACGGCGAGCTCGTCGTAGATCTCGGACAGGTCGTGAGCCAGCTCGGAGGCGTACTTCATGGCCTTGGCAGACACTTCCTGCACGAACGCGGGAAGCTCGGCGCGGAGCTTCTGGACGTCGTCCGGCAGCACTGCGCGTAGCTTGCGTACGTCCTCGGGCAGCTCGGCCCGAAGCTTGCGTACGTCCTCGGGCAGCTCGGCCCGAAGCTTGCGGACGTCGGCCGGCAGCTCGCTGCGGAGCCGTTGGAACTCGGCCGGCAGGTCGGCGAAGCGCTCGCGCGCCTGCACGGTCAGGTTCTCGGCCCGCTCGGCGACGACCGGGGCGTTGGCGGACAGGTCGCGCAGTGCGGAAAGGGCCGCGTCGGCAACGCCCGCGACGGCATAGAACGGCTTCGGATCGATGGTGGTCTTCTCGGACATGGTCACCCTTCGTTGTTCTCTCGGCGAAACGTGTCGTACACGTCGAGCAGTACCCGCTTCTGCCGCTCGGACAGCACGGGATCGGCCAGCACCGCGTCTTCGACGGTGTGGTCGGAGCGCGGATGGTCGAGCAGGCCGGCGCGCACGTACAGCGCTTCCGCGGAGATCCGAAGCGCCCTCGCGATCTGCTGGAGCACCTCTGCGGACGGCTTGCGTACGCCCCGCTCGATCTGACTGAGGTACGGATTGCTCACGCCGGCCTGGTCGGCGAGCTGCCGCAGCGAGAGCTGCGCATGACGCCGCTGCTCCTGCAGGAACTCACCGAGCGAACCGACCTTGGACACGGACTCATTATTGCTAACTTCTGCAAGCAGTTGCAAGCGCACGGTGAGTGACGTCGCCCACAGGCGGTTTCCCAGGGTGGCGACGGTCTTCGGATAGCCTCCGGCGACGGGAAGGAGGAGGCGCGTGGACCTCGACCTCGATGGCGCGCGCGCGGTCATCACTGGCGGCAGCAAGGGGTTGGGCTTCGCTATCGCCCGCTCACTGGCCCGGGAGGGCGCCGCCGTCGGGCTGATCGCGCGGAGCGCGCAGAACCTGGACCAGGCCGCGGACTCGCTCGGCGGCCTGGGGCGGCCGGTTACCACCGCCACCGTCGACGCCACTGACTTCACCGCGCTGCGGCACGCCGTCGATCAGGTGGCCGACCGGCTCGGCGGACTCGATCGCGTGGTGGCCAATGTCGGCGGAACCGTCGGTGGCAACCTGCTCAACTCCGATCCGGAGGACTTCACCGAGACGTTCGTGCTGAACGCGGGACACGCCGCCGCTCTCGTCAAGGCGGCCGTGCCGCACCTGCGCGTAGCCGGTGGTGGCGCCGTTGTGTTGGTCGCGTCGATCACTGGCATGCGGCCCGCGCCGCGGACCACTTACGCCGTCGCCAAGGCGGCCGAGATCCATCTCGCCGCAACCCTCGCCCAGGAGCTGGCGCCGTTGTCCATCCGGGTGAACGCCGTGAGCCCGGGGTCGATCCTGTTCGAGGGCGGCACCTGGGCAAACCTCCAGCGCGATGATCCCGAGGCGTTCGAGCGGTTCGTGCGCGACCAGTTCCCGTTCGGCCGCCTCGGCCGAGCGGAGGAGGTGGGCGACGTCGTCGCGTTTCTGCTCTCGGACCGAGCATCGTGGGTGACCGGTGCCAACGTCGTGGTCGACGGCGGTCAGGGCCGCCCGAGCCACCGTCGATTCGACTGACCATGTTCATCCGGCCGGCCCGCAGCGGCGATCGTGAAGCCCTTTACGACGTGTGCCTTCGGACCGGCCTGTCCGGACAGGACGCCACCGACCTCTACGACGACCCGCTGCTGCTCGGCGAGGTGTACGTCGGGCCGTACCTCGCGGTCGAGCCGGACCTGGCATTCGTGCTCGACGAGGAGGGTGACGTCGTGGGCTACGTGCTCGGGGCTCGTGACACGGCCGCGTTCGAGCGGCGCTGCGAGCTCGAATGGTGGCCCGCCCTACAAGCCCGGTACCCCGCTCCGCCACCCGGCCGGCCGTGGACGGCGGACGAGCACCTGCACCAACTGATCCACCACCCGCCCCGGACGGAACCCTCCGTGCTGGTGGATCACCCGGCGCACCTGCACCTCGACCTGCTGCCCCGGGCGCAGGGCTCGGGTTACGGGCGCCGGCTGATCGGTCACCTCATCGATCGACTCAGGGAGCTGTCCGTACGCGGTGTGCACCTGGGAGTCGACGCACGGAACGAGCGGGCCATCGGCTTCTACCGGCACGTGGGTCTGCACACCCTGCGGGAGACCGACGACGCCCTCGTCATGGGCATGGCCCTGACGTTCTGACATATCCCCCTGCATCTTGTGGCGGGTAGCGCACGCCATTCGGGCGGGAATGACGTGCACGAGCCACCACAAGATGGCAGGTGGTGGGCCTGGGAGACTGAGCGCTGTGACGCAGCCCGAGTCTCGGCTGTCGCGCCGCCTCGGCACCGCCGACGCGGTCGTCGTGGGCGTCGGAGCCATGGTCGGCACCGGCGTGTTCGTCGTCTGGGCCCCCGCGGCCGACCGGGCCGGCGGCTGGCTGCTCGCCGGACTCGGGATCGCAGCGTTCGTCGCATTCTGCAACGCGACTTCGTCGGCCGCACTGGCCGCCGTCCACCCGCAGGCGGGCGGAACCTACGTGTACGGGCGTCAGCGTCTCGGCCACGGTTGGGGAGCCCTCGCGGGATACGCGTTCGTCCTGGGCAAGGTGGCATCCTGCGCCGCAGCAGCACACGCGGTAGGGACGTACGTGTGGCCCGACCACCCGAAGGTGCTCGCCGTCGCGGCCGTCGTCGCCGTCACCGCGGTCAACCTGGCCGGTGTCGACCGCACCGTCCGGGCCACGCGTTGGCTACTCGGCGCCGTGCTCGCCGTGCTGATGGCCGTGATCGTGGTCGGTTCGGCCGGCGCCGACCGACCCGACCAGACCCTGGATGCGGCACATGTCGCTCCATTCGACGTGCTGGGGGCCGCCGCGCTGCTGTTCTTCGCGTTCGCCGGATACGCGCGGATCGCGACGCTCGGTGAGGAGGTTCGAGACCCGGCGCGCACGATTCCACGAGCCGTGCCGGTGGCCCTGGGTGTCGTGCTGGTTCTCTACCTGGCCGTCGGCACGACGGTCCTGCTGGTGTTGGGCGTATCTGGAACGGCCCGCTCGGAGCGTCCCCTGGCGGCGGTCGCCGAGGCGGTCGACGCCGATTGGCTGGTCCCAGTCGTCACAGCGGCTGCCGGCGTCGCCGCGTTGGCGGCACTGCTGGCGCTGGTCGCAGGCGTTAGCCGGACGGTCTTCGCCATGGCCGACGAGGGCGACCTGCCGCGGCTGCTCGCCGCAGTACATCCGACCCGGAGGGTCCCACACCGTGCCGAGGCCGTGGTCGGTGCCTGCATCATCGCCGCCGTGCTGGCGGGTGGGCTCGTCGCCGCACTCTCGTTCAGCGCGTTCGCGGTCCTGCTCTACTACGCCGTGGCGAACGCGGCCGCCTTGAAGCTGCACGAGAACGAACGCCGTTTCCCCCGCTGGCTCGCTGCGGTTGGACTCGCGGCGTGCCTGCTGCTTGCGGCATCGCTGCCGCTGGAGACGGTGCTGCGCGGGATCGTCGCCTTGACCGTGGCCATGGCGCTGCGCCGGATCGTGCGTTCCCGGTTGGCTCGCGCCGGATCGTGACCGGTATTGCCGGCGCCTTCACTAGGCAAAGCTGTGCTTCACCATGTTCCTACGCCTGGTGAAGCGGTGGCCAGCGTGGTCTACGTGATCAAACGGAGAGCGCGGGGCGGATCTCGCCGACCGGTTCGCCACCGCCGAGGACCGGAGCACGGGCCAGGTCGTCGAGGACGGGGTGGTCCAGGCCGAGACGTTGCAGGACGCCGGCCATGACGACCGGGCACGCGCGGGGGTTGCCGTCCTCTATCTTGACCGCGGCCGTCCGCCCGTCGTCGAGGGCGGCAGCGAAGACCCCTTCGGCGCCGGTCTTGGCGAACAGGCTGGGTATCGACCGGATCAGCCGCGCCTCGTCGCGGGTCGTGCCGCTGGTGCACTGCGGATTCTGCTGGATGGCGTCGACGACCCGTCGCTCTGCCGAGCCGGGCTCTGCACCTGCCAATGCCCGGAACATCCGGGCCAGCCCGCCGAGGCTAAGCGCGAACAGCGGTGCCCCGCAGCCGTCGACACCGGTATGTGCCACCGGTTCGCCGGCCAGTTCGGCGATCGTGTCGTGGATCGCGACCTGCAGCGGATGCTCCGGGGACAGGTAGCCCTCGGTCGGCCAGCCGTTGACCGTGCACGTCACGAGCATCGCCGCGTGCTTGCCCGAGCAGTCGGCCGCGATTGACGACGGCTCCAACCCCTGCCGGGCGTACGCGACCATCGCGATCTCGTCCAGCGGCCAGCGCGGCGTGTTCCGCAGGAGCGTCTCGTCCAGGCCGGCGGCGGCCAGGATCTGGCGGGCCCCCTTGATGTGGAAGCTCTCTCCGGAGTGGCTCGCTGCGGCAAGCGCGAGGAGTTCTCCGTCCAGCGGGAGCCCGAGGCGCAACATTGCCGCGGCCTGGGCCGGCTTGTTGGCGGAGCGGGGGTACATCGGGGTCTCTGTGTCGCCGATTGCGAGGGCGACGACACCGGCCGCGTCCAGCGCGACCACCGAGCCGCGGTGACGGCTCTCCACCATCCCGGAGCGGACGACCTCGGCGACCACGTCGGCGCCCGCCCAGTTGTCCACGGCAGACATGCTCACGGCGAGCGATCCTGCCACGCGGCTCGCGCGACCTTGTGCCGGATCGGCCGCCCGGCTTGCACCGCGGGTGTCTTCGGGATCGCGGAACTGCTGGGAGAATCGCTGGCCGTGCGTGCGGTCGTTCAGCGGGTGTCGCAGGCGTCGGTGACGGTCGGCGGCGAGGTCGTCGGCGCGATCGATCCCGGCCCGGGGAGGCAGGGACTCCTCGTCCTGCTCGGCGTCACGCACTCCGACACCATCGACGACGCGAAGCGACTGGCGCGCAAGGTGTGGGAACAGCGGATTCTCGACGACGAGCGTTCCGCGTCGGATCTGGGCGCTCCGGTGCTGGTCGTCAGCCAGTTCACGCTGTACGCCGACACCGGCAAGGGCCGCCGCCCCTCCTGGTCGGCGGCGGCGCCGAGGTCGGCCGCCGAGCCGCTGGTCGACGCCTTCTGCGCGGCCCTGAGGACGAGCGGCGCTCCGGTCGAGACCGGTGCCTTCGGTGCCCACATGCTGGTGACGTCGACCAACGACGGCCCGGTGACACTCCTGCTGGAGAGCTAGCCCAACCGAGCGCGGACGTGCAGGCCGGCCTCGGGATCGACGATGGGCTCCTGGGCCGCGGCGACGCCTCCGGCCAGGAGCTCGGCGTCGACCGGCACGTTGCGCTTGATCAGCGCGAGCGCGATCGGGCCCAGCTCGAAGTGGCGCGCGGCCGATCCGACGAACCCAACCGTTCGGCCGTCGTGCACCACGTCGTCGCAGTGCCCGGGAAGCCGGTCGACCGACCCGTCGAGGTGCAGCATCACCAGCCGACGCGGCGGCCGTCCGAGCGTGTGCACGCGCGCCACCGTCTCCTGGCCGCGGTAGCAGCCCTTGTCCATGTGCACGGCGGAGCCGATCCAGCCGACCTCGTTCGGGATCGTCCTGTGGTCGGTGTCGAGACCGAGCCGCGGCTGATGAGCGGCGATCCGAAGCGCCTCGTGCGCCCAGACTCCGGCCGGGGCATCGCCCACACACGTCGCGAGGGCTGCCCCCGGGACGAACACTTCCCGCCCGAGCTCACCGACCCGCGACAGGTAGGTCTCGTGCGGCACCCCGGACGGCTCCCACACGACGGCATACTCGGCGGAGAGGTCGGCCACCTCGACTCGCAGCATGAAGCGCATCGAGTCGAGGAACGTCACGAGCGCCCCTGCCGTGCCGGGCTCCACGTGGGCCCAGAACGCCTCACCGTCGTCGACCGCGTACAGGGCGTGCTCGACGTGTCCGTGCGGCGAGAGCAGCAGTGCGGTGGTCGCCTCTCCGACGGGCAGGTGCTCGACGTGCTGGGTGGTGAGGGAGTGCAGCCAGCTCAGCCGGTCCGGGCCGGACACTCGTACGACGCCCCGGTGCGAGAGGTCGACCGGTCCGGGCGTGCGCTGTTCGCGCAGCGGGTCGCCGTAATGTGCAGCGACGCCGGCGTCCGGGCCGCTCCCCTCGACGGCGCCCGGCCGGTCGAGCAACGGGCTGCGGTGGGTGCTCACGCCTCCGACAACGCCGGACAGCTCCACACCACTCCCGTTCTCGTGGGTGCTTTTCCGCGTCACGTGCAGTCCCGGCAGGCGCCGAAGAGCGTCAGGTGACGGACGTCGGTGTGGAAGCCGTGCTTCGCCGCCACCGCATCGACCAGGTCCGCGGCCACTTCGGGCTCGATCTCGGTCACACGCTGACAGTTCCGGCAGACGAGGTGGACGTGGTCCGGCTCGGTCCTCGCGTGGTACGCGGGGGCTCCGTGACCCAGGTGGGTGTGACTGACCAGTCCTAGCTTCTCGAGCAGGTCCAGCGTGCGGTAGACGGTGGAGATGTTGACGCCCTTCGCGGTCTGCCGGACCTGGGTCAGGACCTCTTCGGGTGACGCGTGGTCGAGGTGCTGAACGGCCTCGAGTACGAGTTCCCGCTGCGGTGTCAGCCGGTAGCCGCGCGCCCGCAGGTCGTCGCGCCAGTCGTCACCCATGGTCAGGAGTCTAGGAGCGCGCCTCGCCGGCTCCGGCCACGCGTTGCAGCTCGGCGGACAGGTGTGGCTGGAGCTCGTGTCCCATGGCGGCCATCTCGTACACGTACATAAGCCGGCCGTTCACCAGCCCATAGAGCCGGTGGCCGGCCCGGTAGTCCTTGGCGGTCTCGGTCTTGAGAACTCCCCGGGTGGTGATCTCGACCTTCGCCGGTTCGACCCGGCCGAGGTAGATCTCGACGAACCCGGTCGGATGCGTGAGCAGTACCTCCACCTCGCTGTCGGGCTGAGGTCGCCAGTAACCCGTCTCGCTGGCGGCGGGCCGGATCAGCTTGCCCTCGTCGTCGAGGATCCAGCTGCGACTGCTGTATGTGAGGAACGCCTTCCCCGGGACGTACGTGAACGAGACCTCCTGGCCGAACCGGAACGCCTCGATCGTCGGATAGTCGCCCACGCCGGCGCCCTCCCACCGGCCCAACAGCCATGCAATGGGAACGCAGTCGGCATGGAGGTCGCTCGGGATCTCGATCACGGCAAGCTCAGGCCCGGCCCTTGAGCAGTCTGTACACGGCACGGCCGGCGAACCACCCTACGACCAGGGCCGTCAGGACCGGCACGCCGGTGAAGAACGCCTCGAACACGCCCGGAGTCTAGCTTCGCTACGACCGCCGTCGCGGCACCCTGGCAGCGGACTGTCTGAGCCGCCTGCCGCCTCGGCGCGGGCCGCGTGACTCGGGAGCCGTACGATCACGGCCATGTCCACCTCGCTCGTCGTCAAGGTCACGGCCGGTCTCGACGCGCCGGAGCGGTGTTCGCAGGCGTTCACGGTCGCGGCGACGGCGCTGGCCTCGGGAACACCCGTCTCCCTGTGGCTGACCGGGGAGTCGGCATGGTTCGCCCTACCGGGGCGGGCTGCCGAATTCGAGCTTCCCCACGCGGCTCCGCTTGCCGACCTCCTCGACGCCTTGCTCCAGCGCGGCCGGGTCACGCTGTGCACGCAATGCGCGGCGCGCCGCGAGATAGGGCCGGACGACGTCTTGCCGGGCGTGCGCATCGCTGGTGCTGCGACGTTCGTCGAAGAGGCGCTCGGCGACGGAGCCCAGGCGCTCGTCTACTGAGTCCCGCGAACAGCGGTCAGGCCGGCGTCGCGATCCGCAGGTCGCTGACGGCCACCGTGTCGCGGCTGCCGCCGGAGCTGGCGACGATCTCCATCACCAGCCGGGACGTCGCCTTGGGTGGCACGCGCGTGGTCTGCAGGTCGCGGTTCGCCGGGTCGGGATCGAGCTCCTGCTCGACCGTGGTGCCGTCGTCGAAGCGCCAGCGCACCATCGTGAGGCGTCGGTTCTCGGCGTAGCGGTCCGTGCCGTCCGCGGGATCGGTCTTGGCATACCCCGGGACGAGGCCGACCTCCGCCACTCGCACCGACCCGCCGAGGTCGAGCACGAGGCTCTCGTTGACGCCATCCCCCGGACAGCGCCACGCCGACTCCGGATCGTCGTCGACGGCGAGGGCAGGCTCGTACCTCACGCGTGCACCGGTGGCATCCCGGCTCGGCTCCGACTCGCAGGACGCCTCCACGACCGTCGCCGGAACTGGCGCGACCGCACCGTCCCACGGCGCGTCGGTGGACACCTGCAGCTGGTCGTCGCCACCGTCGCCGCCGGTCGACCCGACCAGGGCACCCACCGCGAACCCGACGACGGCGCAGCCTGCCAGCAAGGACGCAGCTACCGCCGCTTGAATCCGCTCGGACCCGGCTGATGTAGCCGACACTCGCGCCACCTTATGACGACGCCTGGCCGGAGGGCGACGCCTGGCCGGCGCGGACTCCTGCGCCGACGTACTACGTCACGCCGGAATGCTGACTTGGATGTCGGCGATCGCGCCTTGTGAAGCGACGACGGCACGGTCGACCGGTGCAGTTCGCGGCGCCAACGTCCGCAACGTCCAGCGGCCCGGGCGGGCGAAGAAGCGGAATACGCCGGCCTCGTCGGTCGGGACCTCGGCACTGAACTCACCGGTTTCATCAAGCAACCGCACGTACGCACCGGAGACCGGAAGGTCGCCGCCACGGGTGACGACCCCCTGGATGACCGACTCCCTGCTCAGGTCCACGCCGTCGAGCGGCACGCCGCCGGGTGGTGCCGCGCAGCCCTCGGTCATGCCTGCCCCGGTTCGTCGCCGATCGCGATCGGCACGCCGACCAGCGAGCCGTACTCGGTCCACGACCCGTCGTAGTTCTTGACGTTGCCGACCCCGAGGAGCTCGTGCAGGACGAACCAGGTGTGCGCCGAGCGCTCGCCGATCCGGCAGTAGGCGATCGTGTCGGTGCCAAGGTCGACCCCGGCGTCGCCGTAGAGCGTGCGCAGTTCGTCGTCGGAGCGGAACGTGCCGTCGTCGTTCGCGGCCTTGCTCCAGGGGATGTTGCGCGCGGTCGGGATGTGGCCGCCGCGCTGGGACTGCTCCTGAGGCAGATGCGCAGGCGCGAGCAACCGGCCGGCGAACTCGTCGGGCGAGCGGACGTCCACGAGGTTCTTGGTGCCGATCGCCGCCACGACCTCGTCGCGGAACGCTCGGATCGACAGGTCGGGATCGCTGGCCGTGTACTGCGTAGGCGTCCGCTGCGGAACGTCCGCGACGAGCTCACGGCTCTCCAGCTCCCAGAGCTTGCGCCCGCCGTCGAGGAGCCGGACGTCGCCGTGCCCGTACAGCTTGAAGTACCAGTACGCGTACGCCGCGAACCAGTTGTTGTTGCCGCCGTAGAGCACGACGGTGTCGTCGTTGCCGATTCCCCGGTCCGACAGCAGGGCCTCGAACTGCCGCTTGTCGACGAAGTCACGGCGGATTGGGTCCTGCAGGTCTGCCTTCCAATCCAGGCGCACGGCACCTGCTATGTGGTTCTTGTCGTAGGCGGCGGTGTCCTCGTCGACCTCGACGAGGACAACCGTGGGATCGTTCTTGTGCTGCTCGACCCAGTCGGCCGAGACGAGCGTCGTCTGACGGCTCATCGGGTGACCTCCGTAAGGCGGGGTATGGCGCGGCGGTATGCCAGATAGATCTCGCAGCCGAGGCAGAAGCCGAAGGCGGCGTTGAGGAACGCTGCGGCCAGCGCGGCGCCGACCGCGACGTATGCCAGAGCCGTCCAGCCGGCCACGAAGCCGACCAGTCCGGCGGCGGCGAACACAAGGCCTACAGCCTGCGCGAACCGCGGTGGCCGAGCGTCCTCGAACTCAGTGGGCGGCCCCAACCGGGGCCGAACGAACCGGGCGAAGATCCTGCCGTACGGCGACGCGGCGACGCCCGCCGAGGCGCCGACGGCGAAACCGACCGCCTGGAATGCGAGCAGCCAGGCACTGCCGGCCACCAGTACCAGAGCTAGGACGCCCGTGGTGAGGGCGGCGCCGAAGCGGGTGCCGCGCGGATCGACCATCTCGGATGCTCCCTGACGTGGACGGAGTGGGACGTCAGTGGGGCAGCCCAGGGTCGGCGGCGTAAGGCCGAAGTGACGGGAGCTGCCCGCGTCAGGGCATGCGACAGAGCATCGCGGCCACGCGTGCGAGGTCGATCGCGCGGCGCTTGGTGAGCTCCGTCCGGAACATGGGCTGAGCGTACGGTCCGGCCGTGGATAGTGTCACGAACCGCTCGCATACTGAGATGAACTGTCTCACGACCTGACTATTGCATTCACGGTGGCGCGCAGCTCCGGCAGCCGGGGCACTCCGACGGCCCGGCGCACGATCCGTCCGTCAGCGTCGAGCACGAACATCGTCGGCGTCTTGGTGACGCCGAGCCGGCGAACGAGGTCGAGGTGGGTCTCGGCGTCGACTTCGACATGGCGGACACCGTCGACCTGACCGGCCGTGTGCGCGAGCACCTGGCGGGCGGCACGGCACGGTGCACAGAACGCGCTCGAGACCTGGACGAGGGTCGCCCGGGACCCGAGATCGTGCCCTAGGTCGGCCGAGGTCAGCAACGTGGAGCCGTCGCGTGCGGAGCCGGTCTCACGGGCCCTGCCGAGCGTCCGGTCGATCCGGCGCAGCCGGCCGTCGGTCCGCCGCCGCCACACGCCGAACGCCGTGGCCACGACCAGGACGACGACGAGCACGACGAGACCGGTCACGCCCGCCTCAACGCGACCCACGCGGCGCAGTGTTCCCGCGTGTTGTTCGTAGCACTCGGCCGACCGCAGCTTCATGCCCAGGCGGTGACGAGGACCTCCCCCGCGGACGTGACGACCTCGAAGCGGCTGACCCGGTCGGCCTGCATGCCGACGGCACCGTCGACATCGAGTGGCCCGGCAGTGGGGTCGTAGCCGTTGCTCGGCACGGTCCAGGTCGCGGCCACCTCTCGGACACCGTCGTCCCGCACCGCGACCAGGCTGCAGGTCGAGCCGCCGGGAACGCCGGCGATCGAGACGTGCACCGCCGCACCCCAGCCGCGCTCCCAGACGCCGACGTCGAGCACGATCTGATCCGCCCTGCCTCGCAGCTGCGAATCGGGGGCAGGGGCCGTTGGTGCAGCGTCCGGCACCACTGCCGGGGGGTCGTCCGCCACGGCGACCCCGACCCCAGCCACGACCGCTGCCGCTGCCGCGGCTGCCAGGCCAACGGCCAGCCGGCGGCGCCGGTCGCGCCGTCGCTGGGTCTCGACCGCCGCCAGCAGGCCGTCCAGGACGCGTGGGCCAGGCAGCTCCGACTCGGCGGCCATGCCCGTACCGAACTCGACGGGTACCCGCGGTTGCGGCACCGGACCAGCCTCCATACCCACGAGCGCCTCCGGCCCGGCCAGGGCGAGGAGCTTGACCGTGCGCTCCAACTCCGCCACCTCGGCGGCACATTCGGCACAGCCGGCGAGGTGTCCACGCACCCTCCGCTCGTCGACAGGATCCAGTGCCGACAAGACCAGCGCGCCCAGCGAAAGCCGGATCTCCTCGCATCGGGTCACGTCGTCACCCCCGATCCTGTGACGCCCCGTTCCTGGAGGGCCAACCGGAGGGCACGCAGCCCGTAATACGTCCTCGACTTCACCGTTCCCTCGGGCACCCCGATCTCGGAAGCTGCCTCGGCCACCGACCGGCCGCGGTAGTACGTCTCGACCAGTGCCGTACGGTGCTCGCGGCTCAGGGTGCCCAGCGCCTCCAACACGACCTGAGCGACCAGAGCGTGGTCCACGCCGTCATTCACCGGCACTGCGGCAAGCGCTGTCTCGGCCACCTCGAGCGGACGGGCACGCCGTGCTCTTTCCGCGTCGACGACGAGGTGACGCGCCACCGTCCACAACCAGGGCCGGGCCGAACCCTTGCCCGAGTCGAACGACTCCGGGTGACGCCAGGCGCGCAACAACGTCTCCTGCACAACGTCCTCCGCTCGGTGCCGGTCTCCATCCACCAGCCGGAGGACATAAGACATCAACGGGCCGGCATGCTCGGCATAGAGCGCCCGGATGAGGTCCTCGTCGGCGACGGGAGCCCCCACATTACGTACACGGTGGCGGGCGGCTCGCGGTTCAATCGGCACGAGACTCATCCCACCAGAATGCGCCCGAGAACGTACACAACGGGAGCAGCGGCGACGATCGGCAATGCGACGTACAGCGGAACGAGCATCGCGCCGTCCCGGTCGCCGGACTCGACTCCAAGCCGGTCCACGGCAGCAAGGGCGCTCGCGGCCGTCAGCGCCCCGAATGCCGTGACGACGACTGCTCCGACCGCGGGCACGGTTACAGCCACGTCGTCGATGAGAAACACGAGGCCCGCGGCGAGGCCGGCGGCGACCAGCACTGCCAGCATCCGGCGGGCTGCCGGCGACAGCGGAATCGCCTCGGCCACGGCGACCACGCCGACTCCAAGCAGGCCGAGACCCACGGCGTACGCACCGCCGTCGGCCCCACGCAGGGCGATCCAGGCCACCGGAAGTACGGCAAGAGCACAGGCGCCGACGGCGAGCGTCAACGACTCCGTCAGGTATTCCCGACCGGCCCTGCGCGCGAGCTGGACCACCACGGCCACAACCAGGGCCGGCCCGAGCAACGAGGCGACCGGTTTGAGGTTGGCGGTGTCGGCGAACGCCGTCCACACCGACCCGACGACCCCGACGGTCAACGCCAGCCATCCTGCGGCACGTGCCGCGGGCACGGTCGCCCTGCGGACACCACCCAGCGCGAACACGAACTGGACAACGACCACTGCGGCAGCCAGCACCGTTCGGCCAGCCGCCGACGCAAGCGCGAGGGCGGCGATGAAACCCGAGGCGGGCAGCCATGGCACGGAGGGATCCTCCCAGAGCCTGCCCGCTATCCCCCGGCGAAAGGCGGCAACAACTCCACAACGGAACCGTCGGCAAGCGCGATCTGGGCGCGATCACGACGGCCGGCCGGCGTGCCGTCGACGACGATCGCGCACACGTCGAGAACGGCGCCGAACCGAGCCGACGCTGCGTGAGCGATACGGGCGGCGGCCAACGCATCGGCGAGCGTGGTGGCCTCGACGACGTCCTCGTTGCGCCCGGCAGCGGATCGCAGCGAGGCCCAGTACCGCACCGTCACGCGCGGCATGCGGCCACCAGCCAGTCGCCGATCCGTCGGGCCAGGTGCACGTCGACCGCCCCTTCGGCGTGCCCGAAGCCGGGGACGAGCCACAACGTCCCCATGCTGCCCGCGGCGGCAGATACTCGCTCCGCATGCGACGTCGGAAAGTAGTCGTCCAGTTCGCCGTGAACCACCAGAAGGGGCACGTCGAGATGACCCGCCGCTGCCACCGGATCGAGCGGATACGGCTCCGTCCAGCCCTGACGGCTGATCCGGGTACCCCGGGCCAGCCGGATCGCCGCCCGGCCCGAGCGGCCCAGCACCAGCCGATGCAGCTGGCGCATCCGTGGCGTACCGCGGTAGTACCACTGGCCGGGCCCGCTCACGGCTGCGACGGCGTCGACGTCCGCGTAGATCGCGGCGTGCCGCACGACGACCGCCGAGCCCAGCGAGAAGCCGAGCGTCGCTATCCGTGCGTACCCCAAGGACCGGGCCCACCCCACGGCCGCCTCGACGTCCTGCACTTCCTGCCAGCCCATCGTGCACACGCCGCCGGATCCTCCGTGGCCGCGCAGGTCCAGCATGATCAGGCCAGCCGAGTGACGAAGCCACGCCGCGATCCGGCGCAGCCTCGGGTGGCGCGAATGCAGCGTGAACCCATGCACCACGATGACTGCCAGATCTCGCGAACCGTCGGCCCTCGGAAGATGCTCGGCGGACACGACGACGCCGTCCTCGGCCTGCAGGCGCCTGCGGAACCCGACATCCGCTGTCCGCGTGGTGGTCATATGGGTCTGGGCACCGAGCACGTGCACTATCCTGCCAAGGTGCGGGACCCGGGCAGCGCTGCCTCCGGGTCCTTCGTGCATCCAGGGCCCCTGGTGGAGAAGGAGCGCCATGGCGTCGACGATCCTGCTGCTCACCAACGCATTACGACCGTCTGCCGATGTACTGCCGGCGCTCGGCCTCCTGCTTCACGACGTCCGGGTGGCGCCGGCCGAGGCGGCCGCGCTTCTCGACGCGCCGCCGTGCGACGCGGTTCTGGTCGATGCACGGCGTGACCTCGGGCACGCGCGCGGTCTGACCCGGCTGATCCGCACGACCGGCGTCGACGTGCCCTTGATGGTTGTCGTCACCGAGGGCGGACTGGCCGCCTTGACCGCCGACTGGGGTGTAGACGACGTCCTTCTCGACACGGCAGGTCCGGCGGAGGTGGAGGCCCGGCTGCGCCTCGCGCATGGCCGGCTCGCCGCTGCAAGTGTCAACGACGACGTTCCGGACGAGATCCGCTCCGGCGACCTGGTGGTCGACGAGGCCACGTACACCGCCCGCGTGTCCGGTCGCGCGCTCGACCTCACCTACAAGGAGTTCGAGCTGCTGAAGTTCATCGCACAGCACCCGGGCCGCGTGTTCACACGTGCCCAGCTCCTCCAGGAGGTCTGGGGCTACGACTACTTCGGCGGGACACGCACCGTCGACGTCCACGTCCGCCGGCTACGGGCGAAACTCGGCGCCGAGCACGAGGCCCTGATCGGCACTGTCCGCAACGTCGGCTACCGGTTCGTGCCACCGGCACCGCGCCGAAGCTCGACCCCCGAGCGGGTCAGCCACTGACCTGGCCCGCATAACGGCCAGAATGGTCCGGTGGCAGCGCGGACGATCGCGGAGCCGGTGTGGCGGCTCGACGACGATGCGGTGGCCGCCGTCCGGTCGGTGATCTCGGCTGCGGCGGAGGCCGACGGCGTCTCCCCGATGTCCGAGCAGGCGATGCTCAGGCTGAGCGAGCCCGACTCCGTCGAGCATTTCATCGTCGAACGCGACGGGATCCTCGTCGGGTACGCGCAGCTCGACCCCGAGACCGCCAGTGCGGAGTTGGTCGTCCACCCCGATCGGCGCCGCCTCGGCGCGGGCCGGGCACTCGTCGCGGCCCTGGTCCAGGCGACGAGCCGACCGCCGCTTCGGATCTGGGCGCACGGAGACCTGGCTGCGGCTGCCGGCTTGGCGGCGTCGGCCGGGTTGAGCCGGGCCCGCTCGCTCTGGCAGATGGCGCGCCCGCTGACCGAGATGCCCCCAGAGCCGCGTATCCCCTCCGGTGTCGTCGTCGACACCTTCGTTCCCGGACTCGACGACGAGGAATGGGTCAGGCTCAACGGGCGTGCCTTCGCCGACCACCCGGAGCAGGGCCGGTTGACCCTGGCCGACCTGCAGCAGCGGATGGCCCAGCCCTGGTTCGACCCGGCGGGCTTCTTCGTCGCCCGACGGGCTGCGGGCATGGTCGGCTTCCACTGGACCAAGGTCCACGACGACATGATCGGGGAGGTCTACGTTCTCGGCGTCGACCCC
>JBKPCP010000079.1:0-14711 GCA_046727475.1 Actinomycetota bacterium
CGACGTGGCAGTCGGGTCGGGCCGCTGGACTGCGGTCCACCACGCATTCACGTCGCCCACCCGCGAGTGGGCCGAGCGGTTCGATGCCGAGCCGGAGAACGCGCTCTCCTACGCCTACGACTTGGTGTGCAACGGCAACGAGATCGCCGGTGGGTCCATCCGTATCCACCGCGCCGACGTGCAGCAGCGTGTGTTCGACGTGATGGGTCTGTCGGCCGACGATGCGCGGGAGAAGTTCGGGTTCCTGCTCGAGGCGTTCGCGTACGGTGCGCCGCCGCACGGCGGGATCGCGTTCGGCTGGGACCGGATCGTGGCGCTGCTGGCCGGGTCCGACTCGATTCGCGACGTCATCGCCTTCCCGAAGTCCGGTGGGGGGTATGACCCGCTCACCTCGGCTCCCGCACCGATCACCGCGCAGCAGCGCAAGGAGGCCGGCGTCGACGCCGCGGCGACGCCGCCGGTCGAGCCGCCGGCCTGAGTTCGCCCGGTCTGTGGAACGTTCAGCGTGCCACGTCCGGACGGACCGCCTTGTGCGTGCGGTCTGAGGGGCTTGGCGACGTCCAGCGGTGACGGCGCCACGGACTAGCCTCGGCGGCGTGAGCGACGAGGGAGCGCTTTTCGAGGTCGCGGGCACGGCGCCGACGCCGCCACGTGCGCTCGCCGGCGCCGAGGCCGACTACGCCGGTGCACCGCTCGCGGTCCGGATGCGCCCGCGCACGCTAGACGAGGTCGTCGGGCAGGACCAGTTGCTCGCGGCGGGCTCTCCGCTGCGCCTTCTGGTCGAGCATGACCAGCCGATGGCGCTCGTGCTGTGGGGGCCGCCCGGCACCGGCAAGACGACGATCGCCTACGTCGTGAGCCGTGCGACCAGCCGGAACTTCGTCGAGCTCTCCGCGGTCAGCGCGGGGGTCAAGGACGTTCGCGCCGTCGTCGACCGGGCCCGCAAGGACCTGGTTCGCAGCGGAACCGGCACGGTGCTGTTCGTCGACGAGGTACACCGGTTCTCCAAGACCCAGCAGGACGCCCTGCTGCCGGGTGTCGAGAATCGGTGGGTGTCGCTCGTTGCCGCCACGACCGAGAACCCGTTCTTCGCCCTGATCAGCCCGCTGCTCTCACGCTCGTTGCTGCTCACCCTGCAGCCATTGGGTGACGACGACATCGGCACGGTGATCGACGCTGCGCTCACCGACGAACGCGGTCTGGGTGGCGCGGTCGCCATCGACGACGACGCGAAGGGCCACCTCGTCCGGCTCTCCGGTGGCGATGCGCGGCGTGCCCTGACCTACCTCGAGGCGGCGGCCGGCGCGGTCGGCGGGAGCGACGACCCGCGGATCGACCTCGCGACGGCCGAGGCAGCGGTCGACCGGGCGGCGGTGCGTTACGACCGGGCCGGTGACCAGCACTATGACGTCACCAGTGCCCTGATCAAGTCGATTCGCGGCAGCGATGCCGACGCCGCCCTGCACTATCTCGCGCGGATGGCGGAGGCTGGTGAAGATCCGAGGTTCCTCGCCCGACGGCTGGTGATCCTTGCCAGCGAGGACATCGGGCTCGCCGATCCCTCCGCACTGCAGACGGCCGTAGCCGCCGCCCAGGCGGTCCAGATCGTCGGCTGGCCGGAGGCCAGCATCACCCTCGCGCACGCGGTCATCGCCCTGTCGCTGGCGCCGAAGTCGAACAGCGTCGTGCGGGCGATCGGTGCGGCGCAGGGCGACGTCCGGGCCGGGCTGATCGGCGCCGTACCACCGCAGCTGCGCGACGCGCATTACGCGGCCGCCAGGACGCTGGGGCACGGCACGACGTACGAGTACGCTCACGACGACCCGCGCGGCGTCGTGCGACAGCAGTACGCCCCGGACCCGGTGGCGGACAAGGTCTATTACCAGCCCGGCTCACGAGGCGCAGAGGCCGAATACGCCGAGCGGTACGCCAAGCTTCGGAAGATCATCCGCGGCGAGTGACCTCGGAAATGTGGGGAACGGTCGGCAGCCCGCGCGCGATAGGGTCGGACGTCCCGAGGAAGACCACCCAGGAGGGTTCCCGACCATGTCCGCAGGCGAGATCGCTGGGCTCATCGCCGCCGTCGCGTTCGTCCTGCTCGTCGGAGTCATCGCCGTGCCGATCATCAAGCTCGGCAAGACGGTCGACGAGCTCACGTTGACGGTGCGCGACCTGCGTCGTGAGCACGTGGTAAAGACCAGCGTGACCGTCGACGAGACCAACCAACTGCTCGCTTCGACCAATGTCCAGATGCAGCGAGTCGATGCGATCACGTCGAACGCGCAGACGCTGACCGGCAACGCGGCCGCCATGTCGTCGCTGTTCGCGGCCACGCTCGGCGGTCCGCTCGTGCGCACCGCGGCGTTCACCTACGGCGTGCGTAGGGCGCTGTCCCGCCGCCGGGACCGGCGCGGTCGGAGGGCGCGGTGAGACGCCTGTTCTGGATCGCGCTGGGGGCAACCGCAGGAGTGCTGGTGGCACGACGGCTGACCAAGGCAGCGAGGCAGCTGACACCGGACGGCGCGGCAGAGCGCGTGTCCGGTGCGGTCGGCGGGTTGACCCAGGCCGTCCGCGAGTTCGCCGACGACGTGAAGGCGGGCATGGCCGAGCGTGACATCGAGCTCCGGGAGGCCCTCGGCATCGCCGAGAACGGTGCAGCGCGTGAGGCCGATGCGGCCGCGCTCGACGACCTGCTCCGCTCCGATCACCCGAGAGGCGCCCGCTGATGGAGACGGCCGAGATCCGCCGTCGCTTCCTGGACCACTTTGCGCGGCGCGACCACACGGTCGTGCCGAGCGCGTCGCTGGTGTCCTCGGACCCGACGCTGCTGTTCACGGTCGCGGGCATGGTGCCGTTCATCCCGTACCTCACCGGGCGGGAGACGCCGCCGTACCCGCGGGCGGTGAGCGTCCAGAAATGTGTGCGCACGCTCGACATCGACGAGGTGGGCAGGACCACACGGCACGGCACGTTCTTCCAGATGAACGGCAACTTCTCCTTCGGCGACTACTTCAAAGAGCTCGCGATCTCCTACGCCTGGGAGCTGGTCACCAGCGAGCAGCACAACGGCGGCTACGGCTTCGTCCCAGACAAGATCTGGACCACGGTCTACCAGGACGACGACGAGGCGTTCGAGCTCTGGCGTCGGATCGCCGGCCTGCCGGAGGAGCGAATCCAGCGTCGCGGTCGCAAGGACAACTATTGGCACACCGGCCAGCCGGGCCCGGGCGGCCCGTGCAGCGAGATCTACGTCGACCGCGGACCCGAGCACGGCCCCGACGGCGGCCCGATTGTCGACGAGGAGAGGTTCCTGGAGATCTGGAACCTGGTCTTCATGCAGTACGAGCTCGCCGACGTGCGCAGCAAGGAGGACTTCAGGATCCTCCGCAACCTGCCCGCGCAGAGCATCGACACCGGAATGGGTCTGGAGCGGGTCGCCTACCTCCTGCAGGGCGTCGACAACCTGTACGAGATCGACGAGGTCTACCCGGTCATCGCCCGGGCGTCGGAGCTCTCCGGCACGCCGTACGGGCGAGAGCACGAATCCGACGTCCGGCTGCGAGTGGTCGCCGATCACGTGCGAAGCGCGCTGATGCTCATCGGCGACGGCGTGACCCCGTCGAACGAGGCCCGCGGATACGTGGTGCGCCGCCTGCTGCGCCGCGTCGTGCGGACGATGCGCTTGCTCGGCATCGACGACCGGGTCCTTCCGGAACTGCTGCCGGTGAGCATGGAGGCGATGCGGCCCTCGTACCCGGAAGTGCATCGCGAATTCGCTCGGATCTCCGAGGTGGCCTACGGCGAGGAGGAGGCGTTCCGGGCAACGCTGCGGACGGGTACGCAGATCTTCGACCTCGCGGCCGCCGAGACCAAGGAGGCGGGTAGCCCGACTCTCGCTGGCGACACTGCATTCCGCCTGCACGACACTTTCGGGTTCCCGATCGACCTGACCCTCGAGATGGCGGCCGAGCAGGGTCTGTCCGTCGACGAGGCGGAGTTCCGCCGGCTCATGGCCGAGCAGCGCGAGCGGGCCAAGGCCGACGCCAGGGCGAAGAAGACCGGCCAGGTGGACCTGTCGGTCTACCGGGGCGTCGTGGACTCCTTGGGTTCCCCGGTCACGTTCACCGGCTACGACGAGGTCGTGAGCGAGGCGACCGTCCGCGGGTTGCTGGCCGCCGGATCGGCCGTGCCCTCGGCCCGTGAGGGCGACGACGTCGATGTCGTCCTGGATCGCACGCCCTTCTACGCCGAGGGTGGCGGACAGCTTGCCGACCGCGGGCTGATCGACGTCGCCGGGGGCGGACGGATCGAGGTGCTTGACGTGCAGTCGCCCATCGCGGGTCTGATCGTGCACCGGGCCCGAGTGGTGGCCGGCGAGGTGGTCGTCGGCGCCGAGGCACAAGGGCAGGTCGACGTCGAGCGGCGCCGTTCGATCTCGCGTTCCCACACGGCGACGCACATGGTCCACAAGGCGTTCCGCGAGGCCCTGGGCGAGACGGCCACCCAGGCCGGTTCGGAGAACTCGCCCGGGCGGTTCCGCTTCGACTTCGCGGCGACCGGCGCCGTCCCTCCCAGCGTTCTCGCCGACGTCGAGGCGAGGGTGAACGACCTGCTCGCAGCCGACCTGCAGGTGCATGCCGAGGTCATGACCCAGGACCAGGCCATTGCCGCCGGTGCCTTGGCGCTGTTCGGGGAGAAGTATGGCGAGCGGGTCCGGGTCGTGTCGGTCGGCGACTGGGCACGCGAACTGTGCGGCGGCACGCATGCCCGCCGCTCGGGACAGCTCGGGCTGGTCAAGCTGCTCGGGGAGTCCTCGATCGGCCAGGGGGTGCGGCGGGTCGAGGCCTTGGTAGGCGTCGACGCGTACCGATTCCGGGCCCGCGAGCACGTACTCGTCGCCCAGCTCACCGAGGCACTCAAGGTGCGACCGGAGGAGCTGCCGGATCGGGTGCGGCACATCGTCGACCAGCTGCGCGAGGCGCAGAAGGAGATCGACCGGGTCCGGCAGGGTCAGCTACTGGCTGGTGCGGCGGCGCTGGCTGCGGCCGCGCGCGACGTGTTCGGTGTCAGGTACGTCGGGCATCACGCCGCGGACGGTGCCGGAGCCGATGATCTTCGCCGACTGGCTCTGGAGATTCGCGGCAACCTGCCTGCGGATCGGCCGGGCGTCGTCGCCGTTTCCGGTGTCGCGGGCGAACGGCCGCTGGTCGTGGTGGCGGTCAACGACCGCGGCCGCGAGTGGAACCTGCGGGCCGGTGCTCTCGTCCGTGAGGCCGCAGAGGTCCTCGGTGGTGGCGGCGGCGGCAAGGACGACGTCGCCCAGGGCGGTGGCGTCGACGGTAGCCGGGTAGACGACGCGCTGGGCCGGATCGAGCAGGCCATCGGTCAGACCGTTACCGGTGGCGCCTGACCGTGCGACCAGGCGTTCGGCTCGCGGTCGACGTGGGCAGCGTGCGGGTCGGGATCGCCGCATGCGACCCTGACGGTGTGCTGGCCACCCCCGTCGAGACGCTGCGACGAGGCCGCGCAGACCTGGCCAGGATCGCTCAGCTCGTGCAGGAGCGTTCCGCGGTCGAGGTCGTCCTGGGCCTGCCCAGGTCGATGTCCGGGCAGGAGGGGCCGGCAGCATCCGCCGCCCGCGACTATGCCGCGTCGCTCGCCCGGCGCGTCGCACCCTGCCCTGTGCGGCTGGTCGACGAACGGCTGTCGACCGTGGAGGCCACACGCGGCATGCAGGCCAGCGGGGTGTCGGCTCGGGACGCCCGGGGTACGGTCGATCAGGCGGCGGCCGTTGTCATCCTCCAGGGTGCGCTCGACGTCGAGCGCGCCAGCGGCCGGCCCCCCGGCGAGATCATGCAGGTGGATACATGAGTCATATCGGGCTGACCATGGACGACGGCCCGCGCACGACCCGTAGTCACCGACGACGTAGGAAACGGCGTCGCCGCCGGGGCTCTGCCCTGGCGGTCGTGCTCTCCCTGGTCGTTGTCGGTGCGATCCTCGCCGGCCTGTTCTTCGGTGGCCGGGCGCTGTTCGGCGGCGTGCTCGAAGGGGTGTTTGCGCCGCCCGAGGACTACCCCGGGCCGGGCTCAGGCGAGGTCACCGTCACGATCGAGTCCGGGGCGTCGCTGCGCGAGATCGGTGCGACGCTGGCCGAGGCCGACGTGGTCGCGAGCCAGGACGCATTCGTTGCGGCAGCCGAGGAGAGCGGGTCGACGATCCAGGCGGGCGAGTACACGCTGCTGATGCGGATGAAGGCATCCGACGCCGTCGAAGCGATGGTGCAGTCCACCACGGTGGTGAGTCGGGTCACGATTCCCGAGGGGTTCCGCGAGACCCAGATCGTCGAACGGGTGGCGGAGGAGGCAGGCTTCCCCGCCGAGGAGGTGCAGGCTGCGATCGACTCCGGCACCGGGTTGCCCGCCTACGCGGAGGGCGACGCCGAGGGCTTCCTGTTCCCCGCCACCTACGACGTCACGCCCGATACCACGGCGGCGTCGCTCGTCGAGGGGATGTTCGTCCGGTTCACCGAGGCGGCCGAGACGGTCGCTCTCGAGGCGGGAGCCACTGCCCTCGACATGACGCCTCGGCAGGTCGTCACGGTGGCGAGCATCGTCCAGCGTGAGGTGCGCCGGGAGGAGGACATGGCGAACGTCGCCCAGGTCGTCTACAACCGGCTGGCGGGTGCCTGCACGGCCAACGGCATTCCGACCGGTCGGCTTCAGATGGACTCCACGGTGCACTATGCCATCGGCGACAACGGCGAGAGCGTGTTCACTGACGACGCCCAGCGCCAGGTCGCATCGCCTTACAACACCTACCTCAACGCCGGCCTGCCACCCGGCCCGATCGCGGCCCCCGGAGAGGCGGCGTTGCAGGCGGCGCTGAACCCGACCGTCGGCGACTTCTGCTACTTCTCGGCAGTCAACCTCGATACCGGGGAGACGAGGTTCGCCGTCACGGCAGCGGACCATGCGGTGAACGTGGCCGAGCTGCAGGCATACTGCCGCGAGAGCGACCTGTGCTGACGGTGTGCCGCCGGTGACCATGTCGAGATCGCATAACGCACGCAGGGCTTAGTCGACATGGTCGCCGGGCAGGGGGGACGCCGCCGCTGCGCGGTGTTGGGCAGCCCAATCGCCCACTCGCTCTCGCCCGTGCTGCACCGGGCCGCCTACCGCGAGCTGGGCCTGGACTGGGAGTACACCGCCCACGAGATCGAGGAGGAAGGGCTGGCCGCGTTCGTCGCGGCGCTGGATCGCTCCTGGCGGGGTCTTTCGCTGACCATGCCGCTCAAGCGGGCGGGCCTGGAGCTTGCCGGCGAAGCGTCCAACTTGGCGCGGACCGTGGGGTCGGCCAACACCCTCCTGCTGGAGCCCGACGGACGAGTCGTCGCGGACAACACCGACGTACCAGGGATGATCGCCGCTCTGCGCGAGCGCGGCGCGATCCCGCGGATGGGCACGGTGTGCGTTTGGGGAGCCGGGGCGACGGCGGCGAGCGCGCTCGCCGCCGTCGCGCTCCTCGAAGGTCGCGCCGTCCACGTCCATGCCCGTGATGCGGCCCGCGGCGCGTGGGTCGTCGACCTCGGCAAGCGGCTCGGCCTCGCCGTGTCGATCCGCCCGTGGCGTCCGTGGCCGGAGTGTTCGGTCGCCGAGCTCGTGGTGCAGACCGCACCTGCGGGAGCCGTCGACGGTGTCGTCGGGTCGCTGACCGACGCCGAGACGACGGGACGCGTCCTGCTCGAGGTCGTCTACAGGCCGTGGCCAACCCTACTGGCTGCGCGCTGGTACGCGGGTGGCGGTGCCGTGGCCACCGGTCTGGACCTGCTCGTACACCAAGCAGTGGGCCAGGTCCGGCTCATGACCGGTCACGACGTACACATGTCGGTGTTCCGTGCGGCACTTGCCAAGGCGGGAGTCGAGCCGGAGTCCCCGGCGTCGTCGTCATGACGGTGGTTGCGGCGGCCGTGGGCGGCCTGGTGGTTGGTGCGCTGCTGCCGACCTTGCTCGGGGCGCTTCCCGACCGCAACGACATGCCGGACGGCGGCGTGGAGCCGGGCCGGCCGGTACGCACCCCGTATCGCGTGCTGGCGGCCCGGCGTGGCCTACGGCCGGCACTCGGGGTGGCGACGGCTGTCACCTGGGGAATCCTCACGGCCTCGCGCGGCTGGGGCGCCGACCTGCCGGCCTATCTGGTCGTCGCCGCATTCGGCGTCGCGTCGGCCTACGTCGATCTGCGTGAGCACAGGCTTCCCGATCCGCTGACGTCGTCCGCTCTCGCAGCCGCCGGGGTGCTGCTGGCCGTGGCTGCAGCCGTGGACGGCGACTGGAGCGCGTATACCCGGGCCTGGATGGTCGCCGCGGTTATGTTCGCGGCCTACCTCGGACTCGCGGTGCTCCGGCCGACCGAACTGGGCCTCGGCGACGTCAAGCTGGCCGCCGTCGTCGGCCTGATCACCGGCTGGCTGGGATGGGGGATCGCCGTCGTCGCGGCGTTCCTCGGATTCCTGCTGGGTGGGCTCGCGGGGGTCGCACTCGTACTGGCCGGGCGGGCCGGACGCCGCACGGCGATCCCGTTCGGGCCGTACATACTCGCGGGCGCGCTGGTGGCCATCGCCCAGGGCGGGACGCTCTTGGACGCCTACCTGGGCCGCTGAGCCCGCTCCCCGGACTCGTGGCAGCCCTGGCAGGTGGAAGGATTGCCGCATGCTGCGGTGGCTGACGGCCGGTGAGTCGCACGGCCCGGCCCTGGTGGCAATCCTCGAGGGCCTGCCGGCGGGTGTACACGTCAACACCGAGGACGTCGCCTCCGTCCTGGCCCGGCGGCGGCTCGGCTATGGGCGCGGCGCCCGGATGACGTTCGAGAAGGACGAGGTCGCCTTCCTCGGCGGCGTGCGGCACGGAGAGACGCAGGGCGGGCCGGTAGCGGTCCAGGTGGCCAACACCGAGTGGCCGAAGTGGCAGCAGGTGATGGCTCCGGACCCAGTCGACGCCGACGTGCTCGACGGGTTGTCCCGCAACGCTCCGCTCACTCGGCCCCGGCCCGGTCACGCGGATCTCGTCGGCATGCAGAAGTACGGCTTCGACGACGCGCGGCCGGTGCTCGAGCGGGCCAGTGCGCGTGAGACGGCTGCTCGCGTTGCGCTGGGCGCGGTGGCGTCCGCCTTTCTGCAGGAGGCGTACGGCATACGGCTGGTCAGCCACACGGTCGAGGTGGGCACGGTCGCGGCCCCTGCGGGCGCAGTACCGGGGCCGGACGACGTCGCAAGCCTCGACGAGGACCCGCTGCGCTGTTTCGACCCCGAGACGAGCGCCCGGATGGTGGCTGAGGTCGACACCGCACACGCCGAGGGCGACACGCTGGGAGGCGTTGTCGAGGTCGTGGCGTACGGGCTTCCACCCGGTCTCGGCAGCCATGTGCACTGGGACCGCCGGTTGGACTCGCGGCTGGCGGGCGCCCTGATGGGCGTGCAGGCAATCAAGGGGGTCGAGCTCGGCGACGGGTTCGCGATAGCGCGGTCGCGCGGCTCGGCGGCTCACGACGAGATCGTCCCAGCTGACGGGGGCGTGCGGCGTACGTCGGGACGCTCCGGCGGCACCGAGGGCGGCATGTCCACGGGGGAGCGGCTGCGGGTCAGGGCTGCGATGAAGCCCATCTCGACCGTGCCCCGGGCGCTTCGGACGGTGGACACGGCAACCGGCGAGGCCGCCACCGCCCACCATCAGCGGTCCGACGTCTGCGCCGTCCCGGCGGCGGGCGTCGTGGCCGAGGCGATGGTGGCGCTGGTTCTCGCCGACGCCGCCCTGGAGAAGTTCGGGGGCGACTCGGTCGCCGAGACGGCGCGCAACCATCGCGCCTACCTCGACGCGCTGCCCGGCGCGCTGGCCGTTCGGTGAGCCCGCGAGTCGTCCTGGTGGGTGCGCCCGGCGCTGGCAAGACGACGGTCGGGCGGTTGCTGGCCGAGCGCCTGGGTGTCGGGTTCCGCGACACCGACGACGACGTCGAACGGGCCGCGGGCAAGCCGATCAGCGACATCTTTCTCGACGACGGCGAGCCGGCGTTCCGGGCCCTAGAGCGGGCGGCGGTCGCCGAGGCGCTCGCCGGACACGACGGCGTCCTCGCTGTGGGTGGGGGAGCCGTCACAGATCCCGACACCCGCTCGCTGCTCGCCGACCACAGGGTGGTGTTCCTGGACGTCGGCCTGGCCGACGCGGCCAGCCGCATCGGACTGAACCGTGATCGTCCCCTCCTGCTCGGCAACCCCCGAGCCCACCTCAAGCGGCTGCTCGACGAGCGACGGTCGCTCTACGTCGACGTCGCGACGGTCACGGTGGACACTGCCGGCCGAACCCCGCAGCAGGTCGCGGAGGAGGTGTTGGTCGGTGCCGGCTGAGCTCACGCGCGTCACCGTCGGTGGCGGGCGAGCCTACGACGTGCTCATCGGGCACAGCCTGCTCGGCGAGCTTGCACACCTGCTCGGTGCCGACGTCGCCACCGTCGCGGTGATCCACCCGCGGTCCCTGCACAGCATGGGTCGGGCCGTCTGCGACACGCTGCTCGACCAGGGCCTGAAGGCGCACAGCGTCGCGGTGCCCGATGGCGAGGGTGCCAAGACCGCCGACGTGGCCGCCTACTGCTGGTCGGAGCTCGCGCGGATCGGGCTCACCCGCTCCGATGCCGTGGTCGGCCTCGGTGGCGGGGCGACGACGGATGTCGCCGGGTTCGTCGCCGCCACCTGGCTGCGCGGCGTCCGGGTCGTCCTCGTCCCGACGACCATGCTCGCGATGGTCGACGCCGCGGTCGGCGGCAAGACCGCGATCAACACGGCCGAGGGCAAGAACCTGGTGGGGGCGTTCCACCCGCCTGCCGGCGTGCTGTGCGACCTCGAGATGCTGAAAACGCTCCCGACGGACGAATACGTCGCCGGGCTCGCGGAGGTGGTCAAGTGTGGGTTCATCGCCGATCCGGCGCTCTTGGAGACGATCGAGCGTGATCCCGCGGCCGCCCAAATGCGCGGTGGCCCAGGCGCCCACGAGCTGGTCGAACGTTCGGTGCGGGTCAAGGCGGCGGTCGTCACGGCCGACCCTCGGGAAGCGGGCCCGCGCGAGGTGCTCAATTACGGTCACACCCTGGGACATGCGATCGAAAGGGTCGAGCGTTACCGGTGGCCACACGGCGCCGCCATCTCCGTCGGCATGGTCTTCGCCGCCGAGCTCGGACGGCTCGCCGGGCGGCTCGACGACGAAACGGCGGACCGGCATCGCGCAATTCTGGCGTCGCTCGGGCTGCCGACGACATACGACGCCGCCGCCTGGCCGGCACTGGTGGACGCCATGAGGGTGGACAAAAAGTCCCGCGGAGACCGACTGCGCTTCGTCGTGCTGGACGGGTTGGCAAAGCCAGGCATCCTGGAGGCGCCCGACGTGCAGCTGCTGAGCGCCGCCTACTCGACGATCTCCCGGGGTGAGGACGTGGCGACATGACACGGGTGCTGGTGCTCAACGGACCCAACCTGGGCCGGCTCGGCTCACGGGAGCCAGAGGTCTACGGCTCCGCGTCCTACGACGACCTCGTGTCGGCATGCCAGACGGCTGGCGCCGAGCTGGGCCTCGAAGTGGAGGTCCGGCAGACCGACGACGAGACGATGCTCGTGTCGTGGCTGCATCAAGCCGCCGACGACGCGTCACCCGTCGTCCTCAACCCGGCGGCGTTCACGCACTACTCGTACGCCCTGCGAGACGCGTGCTCACAGCTCACGGCTCCGCTGGTCGAGGTACACCTCACCAACCCGGCCGCCCGGGAGGAGTTCCGTCACACCAGCGTGGTGGCAGGGGTGGCGGCCGGCACCGTGGCCGGGTTCGGGCTGGACTCGTACCGGATGGCGTTGCAGGCGGTCGCCCACCTCGTGCGGTGACGTTGTGCCATTGTCGACGTCGGCGGCCCGCGCGCGGGATATCGTCCCCGCATGCCTACGATCCACGCCGAGCGGCGCTCTCGGCTCGCCAGGTCCGTGGTGGAAGCCGGTGCCGATGCGGCGCTGATCACTCGCCTGGTCAACGTCCGGTACCTGACCGGACTGGCGAGCAGCAACGCGGCCGTCCTCATATACCCCGACGGCCGGACGGTTCTCGCGACGGACGGCCGTTACCTGACCACCGCCGCGGAGACGGCACCCGACGTCGAGCTGGTGAAGGAGCGGGGCGTTGCCACGGCGCTGGCAGCCCGGGCGGCCGTGGCCGGCCCGGTGCGCCTCGCCGTGGAGGAGCACGACGTCACGCTCGCGCTCGCCGCGGACCTAGGCAAGGCGGCGCAGAGCGCCGAGCTCGTGCACCTCGGTCAGGCGGTCGAGGAGCTCCGCGCCATCAAGGACGAGGATGAGATCGGGCTGATCCGGCAGGCATGCGCGATCTCCTGCCGCGCGCTGGACGACCTCCACGCAGCCGGTGGCCTGCTCGGGCGAACGGAGCAGGAGGTCGCTCGCGATCTCGAAGGGCGCATGTACGACCACGGAGCCGATGGCCTCGCGTTCGAGACCATCGTCGCCGCCGGGCCGAACAGCGCCGTCCCGCACCACAGCCCGACCGGCCGGGTCATCGAGCGCGGCGACCTGTTGAAGATCGACTTCGGTGCCCTCTATCGCGGCTACCACGCCGACTGCACCCGTACCTCCACGGTCGGTGCGCCGCCTGCCAGTTGGCAGCGGGAGATCTACGACCTGGTGGCCGCGGCCCAGCGAGCCGGATGCGAGGCACTGGTGGTCGGCATCGAGTGCATCGCGGTAGATCGCGCGTCGCGCGAGCCGATCGGGGCGGCGGGCTACGGCGAGCAGTTCGGACACGGGACCGGTCACGGCGTGGGTCTGGAGATCCACGAGGCGCCGACCCTGGGGTACGCCGCGACAGGTACACTGGGCGACCGCATGCCCGTGACCGTCGAGCCCGGCGTCTACCTGCCGGGGCGAGGCGGGGTCCGGATCGAGGACACCCTCGTCGTCCGCGATGCCGGCGGTCCGGAGCTGCTGACGACCACGACCAAGGACCTGCTCGTCCTCGACGCCTGACCGGCACCCGAGGGCCGGCCCGAAACCTGTGAGAAGGCGCACCGGTGGCGACGACCAACGACCTGAAGAACGGCCTCGTGCTCAACCTCGACGGCCAGCTGTGGACCGTGGTGGAGTTCCAGCACGTCAAGCCCGGCAAGGGCGGGGCGTTCGTTCGCACCAAGCTCAAGAACGTGCTCTCCGGCAAGGTCGTCGACAAGACGTTCAACGCCGGGGTGAAGGTCGACACCGCGAATGTGGACCGGCGCGAAATGCAGTATCTCTACCGCGACGGTGGCGACCTCGTCTTCATGGACACGCATTCCTACGAGCAGCTGCACATCGGCTCGGCGACCGTGGGTGGCGCGGAGCGTTTCATGCTCGAGAATCAGGACGCCATCGTCGGCCTACACGACGGTGTCCCCCTGTTCGTGGAGTTGCCGACCTCGGTGGTATTGACGGTCGAATACACCGAACCCGGTCTGCAGGGCGACCGCTCCACGGGTGGCACGAAGCCGGCCCGGCTCGAGACGGGGCACGAGATCTCGGTGCCGCTGTTCATCACGACCGGAGAGAAGATCAAGGTCGACACCCGCGACGGTTCGTACCTCGGCCGCGCCTCGTAGTCCGGCAGCATCGTCATGGCCGCACGAACGAAGGCTCGAAGGAGAGCACTGGACGTCCTGTACGAGTCGGAGATGCAGGGGCTGGAACCGGGGGCGACGCTGGCCCGGCGGGCCGCGTCGGCATCGCCGCCGCTGAGTGAGTATGCGATCACCCTGGTCGAAGGCGTGGTAGCCCACCTCGACCGCATCGACGACCTCCTCGCGACGTACGCCGTCGGCTGGACACTCGACCGGATGCCCGCGGTCGACCGGAACCTGCTGCGCATCGGCGCGTACGAGGTTCTCTACCGCGACGACGTCCCCGACGCCGTCGCGGTCGACGAAGCGGTGTCGATCGCCCGGGAACTCTCGACCGACGATTCACCGGGCTTCGTGAACGGCCTGCTGGCCCGGTTGGTCGAGATCAAGCCGACGCTCGCCCGCTAGAAACCGCTCGCGGTCAGAGGTACGGCCGGCGACGATGATCGTGTCGCCACGCTGATCACGGTCTCGGGTGTCGCGTACGTGGCCGCACTCGTGGACCGACAGGGCATCGGACGCGGAACCGTACGACAGGAACAAGGCCCGCTGTGGCCCGGCAGACCCGGACAAATGTGACGCTCTCGGGTCGTCGTTCCTGTCGTTCCGCATGTCGCCCGCGGGGAGAGCAGCGGATCCCGTTCCATCCAGGCAAGCCCCCGGCGCTCGAACGGCCGGAGGTCCGGCTCGCGCGCTGCGGCGCTCCCCGGCCGCGGAGTTGCTAGGCTCGCGTCCGACCGACGTCCTTTAAGTCCCGTCCGGTGAGGCGGGGAAGGAGCCTGCCAGGCATGTCTGCGCCTGTATCCGACCCAGGTCCGGCAACCCGTGAACTCTCCCAGCCGCGCGCTGTCCTGGACGCCGACGACATCGTTCGGGCCCTGACTCGCATCGCGCACGAGATCATCGAGCGGAACAGGGGTTCCACCGACCTGGTTGTCCTCGGCATCCCGTCCCGCGGCGTTCCGCTGGCGCGCCGGCTCGCCGGACACATCGCCGACGTCGAGAGCACCGACGTGCCGGTCGGG
>JBKPCP010000080.1:0-17550 GCA_046727475.1 Actinomycetota bacterium
GAGATGCCCACGACGATCGGATAGGCCTCGAAGGACCGCCACGCGTAGACCACCTCGTCGCCGTCGGCCGCCGTCGCCTGGACGATCTGTTGCAGAACACCGACGCTGCCGGTGCCCGTGGCGACGTGCGAGGGTGGGACGTCGAACCGATCGGCCAGAGCCGCGGTCAGCCCGGTCGCGAACATGTCCGGATACCGGTTGATGGTCCCCGCCGCCTGCGTCACCGCCTCGAGCACACCGGAAAGCGGCGGGTAGGGGTTCTCGTTCGACGAGATCTTGTATGTCTGCCGTGAGTCGGCCGAGGCTGCGGGTCGACCGGGCTTGTACGACGGCAGTGCGTCCAGCGCCTTGCGAAGTCGGGGAGTCCTCGCCATGCCCGTCAGATTAGACGCTGGAGGAAGGTCCGAGCACTGAGACGAAGACATCACCGTCGAGCGACAACGCTAATGTCGTCGCCCATGGGGACCGGCCACCTCCACCGCGGATATGTCTTCGTCACCGTCGCGGCCGTGCTCTTCTCGGTCAATGCCTCGGTGGCGAAGGTCGTGCTGGAGGCAGGCATGGAACCGGCGCGACTGTCCGCGCTGCGGTGCACGGGAGCAGCGCTGGGACTCGGGCTCGCGCTCCTGGTCGTCGCTCCCCGCCGGCTGCGGTTCAGGCTCCGCGAGCTGCCGGCCTTGGCGGCGCTCGGTGTCGCCGGCGCAGCCCTCGTCCAATGGCTGTACTTCGTCGCCATCGACCGGCTCCCGGTCGGGATCGCGCTCCTGCTCGAGTTCACGGCGCCGGTTCTGGTTGCGCTCTACACACGTGTGATCCGCCGCGAGGACGTCCGCCGGCGGACCTGGCTGGCCATCGGGCTGGCGATGGGCGGTCTCGCCATGGTCGCGCAGGTGTGGCGGGACACCGGGCTCGACCTGGTCGGTGTCGCCGCCGGACTCGGGGCGGCCCTGTGCGTCGCGACGTACTTCCTGGTGGGTGGGCACACGACGGCGACCCGTGACCCCGCCTCGGCGGCCTTCTACATGTTCGGGTTCGGCGCCCTGTTCTGGGCGGTCGTACAGCCGTGGTGGACCTTCGACGCCGCGCTGCTCGCCGAGGCCACTCCCCTGCTGGGTACGCTCGGCGCGTTCACCGTCCCGGTCTGGGCCGGGATCCTCTGGGTGATCGTTCTGGGCACGGTTGTCCCGTACTCGCTCAACCTCGCGGCACTTCGACACGTCGGTCCCACCGCTGCAGGGGTGGTGGGCATGTCCGAACCGGTGCTCGCGGCCGTGGTGGCATGGGTTTGGCTGCAGCAGTCGCTGACGACGGTGCAGGTGCTGGGCGGCCTGGTGGTGTTGGCGGGCATCGCGCTGGTGCAGAGCGCTCGCACCGGCGGTCACGAGCCGGGCCCGGCGGCGTACCCGGCCGAATCGGTCGCCGTAGCCCAGCCTGATCGATAGACCTAGAGGCGCTTCACCTGCGCAGAGAGCCGCGGTCTGGAGGCCGCGTGGGGCGGCGCCGCGCCGGGTCACAGGTTCGTTCCCAAGGAAGCCGGCGACCGCTACGCTCCCTGCGTGCAGCTGATCATCCGGCTCGTCGTCAACGGGATCGCCCTGTGGATCGCGACCCTCGTCGTCGACGGCGTCGACATCGAGGCGTCGACGACCACCGGTGAAGTCCTCACGGTTCTGGCGATCGCCGCGGTGTTCGCGGTGGTCAACATCGTGGTGCGACCGATCGTGAAGCTCCTCTCCTTGCCCCTCTACGTCATCACGCTCGGCCTGTTCACATTCGTCGTCAACGCGCTCATGCTGCTCCTCACCTCGTGGATCGCGGATCTGCTGGACGTGCCGTTCCACGTCGACGGCTTCTGGGCGGCCCTGCTCGGTGGCCTGGTGATCTCGTTCGTGAGCTGGGTGATCAACCTCGTCCTCCCGTCCTGAGGTTCGTCCGAGAGAGCGTCGAATCCGCACCGACCGACCGCCGACACGCCCGCAATCCTTTGGCGCCCCGGTACTTCACACCCTGCTGCCCGTGTCGTACCGTTGTGCCCACTTCCTGCACGACGGATGGATGCCCGCTCTGGCCACATATGGTCGCAGGCATTTCGGGGGTCGTTGTGCCAGACCGAGCACCGCGTTTGCGGGAGGGTGAGTAACAGATGGCGAGCGGCTTCGGAGTCGTGGGATCGGTACTGACCGAGAAGCCCCCGTCGGACAGTCCATGGGCCACGCCAGCACCAGCCGCCTACGGCTCGCTCACAGCTCGGACCGCTGCTTCGTCCGCCGTGCCGGTGCGTCAGCCCGCCGGCGACCGGTCGTGGTACGACGATCTGCTCGGCGGCCGCGAGTACGAAGTGGTCTACGACGACGCCGACGGCTACCCGCTGCTCGCGTTCGCCGTGGGCCAGTGGTACGACGTCACCTCGTTCACGCCGCGGCCGGTGTCCGTACGTTTCGCGTTGCGTCGCGACTCCGCCTGGTCCGGTGCCGTCGTCCAGACCGTGTGCCTGTGGATGCGAAGCCACCCGCACCACGAGCGTTCGTTCGAGCTGGCCACCGAACTGGCCCTAGCCGTCGGCGAGCTCGCGCGCTACGCCGAGCCCACGGAGCCCTGAGCCGGGGTACGCACGACCTGCGGTGTAGTCGGGGTTCGACTCGGGTTAGGACGCGCCCGAACCTGTAAGCCACTAGCGTCACATGCATCCCTCCGGTTCTGACTGGGAGTTCGCATGATCACTGCCCAAGGGCTGCGCAAGCGCTACGGAGACAAGGTCGCCGTCGACCGCCTCTCCTTCGAGATCCGACCCGGTGTGGTCACCGGTTTCCTAGGGCCGAACGGTGCCGGCAAGTCCACGACGATGCGGTTGATGCTCGATCTGGACCACGGTGCGGGTGAGACGCGCTTCGACGGCAAGCGCTTCCGCGACATCCGCGACCCGATGCGCGAGATCGGCGCGGTCCTCGAGGCCAAGGCCTTCCACCCGACCCGGACGGCCCGCAACCACCTACGGATGCTCGCCGCGGCCAACCGGATCCCGACCGCCCGCGTCGACGAGGTGTTCGACATCGTCGGGCTTACCGAGGTCAAGAAGAAGAAGCCGAAGGGCTTCTCCATGGGTATGGCACAGCGGCTCGGCCTTGCGCAGGCGCTGCTGGGCGACCCCAAGATGCTGATCCTCGACGAGCCGGCCAATGGGCTGGACCCGCACGGAATCCACTGGCTTCGCGACGTGCTCAAGTCCCTCGCGGCCCAGGGCCGGACGGTCTTCGTGTCAAGCCACCTGCTGGCGGAGATGTCGTTGATGGCCGACGAGCTCGTCGTCATCGGCCGCGGCAAGATGATCGACAGCGGCTCCGTCGACAGCTTCGTCAGGAAGTTCACCCAGACGACGGTGCTGGTCCGTACGCCGGTGGCCGGCGAGTTCGCGGAGACCTTGCGGCGCGAAGGCACCGACGTCGAGGCGCTCCCGGATGGTGGCCTGATCGTCTCGGGCGCCGATGCGTCGGCCGTCGGTGAGCTGGCGCACCGCGACGGCGTCGTGCTGCACGAGCTCGCGACGCAGAGCGCCTCGCTGGAGCAAGCCTTCATCTCCGCGACGGGTGCCTCTGAGGAGTTCGTTGCCCACGAGGTCGCCGAGCTGGCCGCGCCGGCACCGGGAATCGAGACACCTGGGGGTGCGGCGTGACCGACGCCCTGCGATTCGAATGGGTGCGCATACGCACGCTGCGCTCGACCTACTGGCTGATCGGGCTGGGTATCCTCCTCTCCGCGGCGGTGGCATTGATCATCGCCATCGCCACCCGCAACGACGACGACGCGATGAGCGCCGTCACGGTGGGCAACGTCCTGACCGGTGGGGGCTCGTTCGCGATCCCCTTCGTTCCCATCTTCATGACGATCATTGGCATCTTCGCCACCGGTCACGAGTACCGGCACGGCACCATCCAGCCCACGTTGATGGCGATCCCGCAACGTTCTCGGCTCGTGATCGCCAAGATCCTGGTCGTGGCTGCGACGGCGGTCGTCGCCGTCCTGCTATCGCTCGCCGTCAACCTCGGCATCGGGCTGATCTTCTGGGAAGAGATGCCGACGCTCGGTGACGACCCGCTCAACCAGGCCCTGCCCGGCTACGTGGTGTACACGGTCCTCAGCGCGGTGATGGGCCTCGCCCTGGCCCTGCTCTTCCGGAGTCTGCCGGCGGCGATCGTCGTGGCGTTCGTCGTGCCGCTCGTCGTGGAAGGGCTCATCACCGGCCTGACGAACGTGCCGGCACTCGACTGGCTGATACCGGTCGTCAAGTTCCTGCCCTTCACTGCGGGAGGGCTCTTGCTGGCGATGGAGACGCCGGACTTCGGCCCGTTGACCGATGAGTACGACCTCTTCAGCCGATGGGCGGCCGGCGGGATCTTCGCCCTGTTCACGGCCATCATCCTTGGCGTGGCCTGGTGGCTGTTCCAGAAGAGAGACGCCTGACGACGGCGCCGCCGTCCCGCCATCGGGTTCAGATCCGGACGAGGCCCCTCGGGGTCTGGAAATGCGCCGCTCGCACCCCGGGCTGGCCTCGAGGCGCCGTCCATTTGACGTCGACGTCGTCGAGCGGATGGTCCTCCGGCTCTCCGAGCCAGTCCGTGACCCGATGCGGATCGCCGGCGATCTCGAGCTTCACCAGGTCGACACCCTTGCCATCGCCCGTGACCGACGGGTGCTCACGGGGGTCGGACTCCCAGCAGACGAAGAACGGCAGTTGGGGGTCGGCCATGAGCCCCATGACGCCGATCTGCTTCCAGAGCAGCTCGAAACCGTCCGGACGCTTGCGGTTGCCCTGTACCGCCGACCGGCCCAGCCGTGCCTCGACAGCGGGCAGGTCGTCGACGGCGACGACCCAGCCGAGCCACCCGCCTCCAGCCTCGGTACGCGCCCTGACGGCCTGGCCGAACGGAACCTTGTCCGCCACCGGGTGGTCCAGCACGTCGACGACTTCGAGGTAATGCCCACCCGCCAGCGGCAGCACGCGGTTCCGGGTCCCGAAGCGCGGGTGGATCCCCCCGTCGACCAGCTCTACGCCGAGTGCGTCGGCCAGCCGGCGGCTCGTCACGTCGAGCCCCTCCGGGCCCGCGGCGTAGGAGACGTGGTCCAGACGCATGCCCGCATCCTGACAGCACCTTGACCGTCGACCACGGCGGGGGTCATGCACGGCATAGCCTGCCGTTCGTGAACCGCCAGCCGCCGTTCGCCACCGGCACCATCTCCGAGGGTGAGCTCGACTACGACGTGATCGTCGTCGGATCCGGGTTCGGTGGCAGCGTTGCGGCCCTGCGGCTGTCCGAGAAGGGCTACCGGGTCGCCGTGCTGGAGGCCGGGCGCCGGTTCCGGCCGGAGGACTTCCCGAAGACGAGCTGGGACGTTCGCAACTTCCTCTGGGCGCCGAGGCTCGGCTGCACCGGAATACAGCGGATCTCGTTGCTGCGCAACGTCGTCGTGCTCTCGGGCGCGGGCGTGGGCGGCGGCTCCCTGGTCTACGCGAACACGCTCCACCGACCGCACGATGACTTCTACCAGGACCCCCAGTGGCGGCACCTCACCGACTGGCGAACGGAGCTCGCAGCGTTCTACGACCAGGCCGAACGCATGCTCGGCGTGACACACGACCCGACCCCGTCGCCGTCCGACGCCGTCATGCAGTCGATCGCCGAGCGGATGGGTGTCGCCGAGACGTTTCGTCACGCGCCGATGGGCATCTACTTCGGCGAACCAGGTAAGGAGGCGGAGGATCCCTACTTCGGCGGCGCAGGCCCGCGTCGGTCCGGATGCCTGCGCCGCGGCGAGTGCATGACGGGCTGCCGCCACGGCGCCAAGAACACGCTCGAGACGAACTACCTCTACCTCGCCGAGCACGCTGGCGCGCGCGTCCTGCCTTCGACGACGGTGACGTCGGTCCGCCCGCGCGACGGCGGCGGTTACGCGGTCGACGTCGAGAGGACGCCGAAAGGCCCCGCGTCCCTGATCAACAATCGGCTGCGGCCGGCCCGGTCCCGGCGAACCTTCGTCGCCGAGCAGGTCGTGTTCGCGGCTGGAACGCTCGGAACGCAAGCGCTCCTGCACAGGATGCGAGATGAGGGCGTGTTGCCCGGGCTCTCGCGTCGGCTCGGTGAGCTGACGCGCACCAACTCCGAAGCCCTGCTCGGAGCGACCTCACGGCACGTGGACGTCGACTACTCGCAAGGGCCGGCGATCACGTCGTCGATCCATCCCGACCCGACAACCCACATCGAGCCGGTGCGGTACGGCAAGGGCAGCAACGCGATGGGCCTGCTGGGGACACTGCTCGTCGACGGCGGAGGGCGCCTGCCTCGCCCGGTGCGGTTTCTCGGCGAGATCGCCAGACATCCGGTGACGTTCGCACGGACGTTCTCGCTGCGCCGATGGTCGGAGCGGACCGTGATCCTGCTCGTCATGCAGTCGCTGGACAACTCGCTGACGGTCTTCCGCAAGCACGGCCGGCTCACGTCTCGGCAGGGGCACGGAGCCCCGAACCCGACCTGGATTCCGGCCGGGCACACGGCGGCCAGGCTTGCCGCCGAGGAGATCGACGGCGTTCCGGGCGGCACGGTCGGCGACGTGTTCGACGTGCCGATGACGGCGCACATCCTCGGCGGTTGCCCGATCGGCGAGTCAGCCGAGACCGGCGTCATCGATGCCTACCAGCGGGTGTTCGGGCACGACGGGCTGCACATCGCCGATGGCTCGGCCGTGTCGGCAAACCTCGGGGCCAACCCGTCGCTGACGATCACCGCACAGGCCGAGCGGGCGATGGCGCTGTGGCCGAACAAGGGCGAGCCAGACCCGCGGCCGCCACTCGGCGCGCCATACCAGCGGATCGCTGTGATCCCCCCGCGCCACCCGGCCGTCCCGGAGCACGCGCCGGGCGCCTTGCGAACTACGTCTCCCGTGTCGTGAAGGATTCACTCTTCCCGGCGTCGTGAAGATCGTCGTGATGACTTCGGAGCATCTCCGCGTGCGCTGCTCTGCACGACGATCTTCACACCCGTCCCAGCTCGGCCTGCTCACGCTCGTCCAGCCGGCCGAGCAGCTGCGCCACGCCAGGCTGGCTGCGTCACGGTCGGAGCGCTGGTTCAGCCGGTCTGCAGGTCGACGTAGACCACGTGGTACAGCCCGCCTGAGCCGTCCGGCTTCGTCAGCTCGCCCGCGCGGACCATCAGCACCTGGTCGCTGTCCGGCGCCACCTGTATCCCCAGCCCGTACGTGACGTGCCCCTCGAAGTCGCCGGCGGAGCCATAGCTCTTCAGGTTCGTGAACCCGATGGTGGTATCCGGCATCCTCTCGACCGTGGATTCGCCCGCCTCGTCGTGCGCCATGGCGTTGACGAAACCCACCCTCAGGAAGGCATTGCCCTGCAACGGGATGGGCGTACCAGTGCCCTCCCCGAGCACCGACCGCACGTACTGCAGGTTGTACTCCGGGAACGCTTCTCGGAAGTAGAAGGAGATCCGCTGGTACGGCGTGTCCCCCTCCGGATGGTCACCCACGTAGACGGCGACGAGGTAGGGCAGAGGTATCTCGGCTGGGTGCGCGATCGTGACCTGATCGAGGGGGGTGGCCCAGTCGTAGCTCACGCGATGCGACACGTCCGGGGCCGTCGGCTCGTTCGCCGGGGGTGCCGCCGGAGGTTGGGTCGGCTCGGCTTCCGTGGTGGACGTCGCCGTCGGCGAGGCCGGAGGTGTCGTGTTGGCAACTGCGGCCTGGTCGGTGTCGGGCGAGTCGGATTGTGCACATCCCCCGACAACCAGCGCAACGGCGAGAAGTGCGGCAGGACCGAGAACGAGGATCGGTACGCGGCGTCGTCTCATCTTGGTGCTCCTCTGACAGGGCGTCGGCGAAACCGACACACCATGAGGACGTGCTAACCCCGGGCAAGGTTGCACTCGAGTTCACAGGCTGCAGCACCATCTGCGGGAATGATTGACGCGTCAACGGTCGTTCCCGGTGGCAGACTCTCCGAGGAGGACCGATGCCTGCCGTAACCGCTGACACACTGAGCCTGCCGCGCCTCGAGCGATTGCCGGACACGGCCGACCGGCGCGGCGTGCGCAAGGTCGTCACCGCGCACCGCCAGCTCGAGGGCGAGGGGTTCGTCGTACGCCGCCCGTTCCCCGGCATGGACCTGAGCCTCGCCGACCCGTTCCTGCTTCTCGACCACATGGGTGCGGTCGAGTACGCGCCCGGTGAGGCAAAGGGCGCGCCGTGGCACCCGCACCGTGGCTTCGAGACCGTCACGTACATGCTCGACGGTGCCTTCGAGCACAAGGACTCGACCGGTGGCGGCGGCCTGCTCACCGATGGGTCGACCCAATGGATGACGGCCGGTGCCGGCATCTTGCACAGCGAGCTCCCGCCTCAGGAGTTCATCGCCAAGGGCGGGCTCTTCCACGGTGTCCAGCTCTGGGTCAACCTGCCGAGTTCATTGAAGTGGACGCCACCGCGGTACCAGGACATCAACGCCGGCGACGTCCGTCTCGTCTCGAGCGCCGACGGCGGGGCACTCGTGCGCCTGATCGCCGGATCGCTGGGCGGGCACCACGGTCCCGGCTCGACCTTCACCCCGATCACCTACCTGCACGCGACCGTCGTCGGCGGCGCGCGCCTGGAACTGCCCTGGCCTGCCGACTTCAACGCGCTGGTCTACGTGCTCTCCGGCCGTGGCCATGTCGGCCCACAGGATCAGCCACTCGACGAGGGACAGCTCGCCGTGTTCGGCGCCGGCGACGCCCTGACCATGCGGGCCGCCGACAGCCAGCCCCAGGCCGCCGCCGGTGGATGGGACATCCTGGTGCTCGGGGGCCTGCCCATCCACGAGCCTGTCGCTCGGTACGGCCCGTTCGTGATGAACACCAGGGCCGAGATCATCGAGGCGATCGAGGACTTCCAGGCAGGCCGCCTCGGACAGACCGAGGTCCCGCACCACACCAGCGCCGACTTAGACCCGCAGCCAGGTCCATGACTGTCGAGATCCGAAGGACGCCGCGCTACTACGAGGCCTATCTCGATGGCGAGCGGGTCGGCGAGCTCGCCTACGAGCGAAACGACGACGTCGTAACGGCCATCCACACCGAGGTGGACCCCGCCGCCGAGGGCAAGGGCGTCGGCGGCCGCCTGGCGCAGACCTTGCTGGACGATGCGCGGGCGACCGGCGAGCGGGTCGTGCCGCTATGCCCGTTCGTCAAGGGCTGGATCGAGCGGAACCCCGACTACGCCGATCTCGTCACCGGCTGACGGCCCTCGACCAGGGCCTCGGCGGCCCGTTCGCCACTGGTGACCAATGTCCCGAGGTACGCACGGACCTCGAGGCCGAACAGTTCGACGTCGGCCTCGGTGAAGCCGGCGATCCGGGACAGTGCTTCGATGTCCGCGAGCTCCGCCGCCACGACGGCGTCGACCACCTGCTCGACGTCGAGACCGCACTCGTGCGCAAGGCTCGCGATCGTCTCGCCACGGCCCAAGGCCGCCTGCAGCGCGGTAGGGGTGACTCCGAGCATCTCCGCGGCGGTCGACTGAGCCCACATGGCCGGTGTCCTCTCTGGTCGGCGTTCGAAGCGATGCCGGCCATCCTCGACACCGAGGCTGAGAACCACCGAGGAAGAAGCTGAAGATCAGGTATGAGAGTCGGGTCACGCTTCGAAGCGGTAACCCCTGCCGGGTGCCCGACAAGACGACCTTCAGCGCGGACCAGGATGCCATGCGAGAATTCGCGACCGTGGGCCGGTTCTCCGAGCACGCTGACGTCGCAGTGACGGCGCCCGTCGCGTTCGACTACGTCACCGACCAGAGCACGCTCGCGGACTGGAACGATCACGTCACGCATGCCGAGGTCATCGATGGCGGCGCCGTCCGGCTGGGCTCGCGACTGCGGCAGCAGCGTCGCCGCAACAAATCGTGAGTTCGATCTGACCTACGAGGTCACCGCGCACGAGCCGCCGCGGCGCCACACCGTCAACGGCACGGTGTTCGGCGTGGACACCACGATGGAGTTCACCTTCGAGCCGCGCGATGCAGGCACGCGGGTAACCATGGCTGCGACGGTGCAGGGTCGCAGTCTTCGCGCGCTGCTTGCGCCGCTCGTGACGCGGGAGATGCACAAGTCGACCGTGACTGCCCTGCAGGCGCCTCAGCGACAGCTTGGCGCCGCATAGTCTGGGATTGCCAAATCAGGCAGGATGTGAGCGGACGTCCATAACCTTCCTGAAGCCTCGCCGACCTGTGCGTGACATTTCTCTTCCGGCTCTGAGGGAAATCGTCAACGTGCTTTCCGCGGAGACGAAGGGCTGATTCCACAATGAAGAGTCGGCGACAGCCCTCGTCCACAGTCAGAATTTCTGGCTGCGTGTTTGTCAGTGGGCACGTCTATTGTTTGGTTTATGGACGGCGGCGTTCTCACTCAGATCGGTCACCCGGCAGTGGTTGCGTTGAATGCCGTGTCGGCCAGGCTGGATGAGGCCGCCTACGCGGACGTGTGGTCGCTGTCCGATGATGATTTGGCCGACGCACTGGTCCGCTGCGAACAGCTCGCGGCCAGGCAGGCGGCGCTGTCGTTGCGGCTGATCCGCGAGGCCGACGCCCGAGATCTGGGACGCCGCCAAGGCGCATCCTCGACCACGGCCTGGCTCAAGGACCGGCTACGGTTCCGGCCCGGTGAGGCGAAGGCCCGGGTGGACCTGGCGCACCGGCTCGAAGGCGGCGGCCACCGGTCCATGCCGGCGACCGCGACAGCGCTGGCTGCCGGTGCGGTGTCGGCGGAGCATGCTCGGGTGATCGCCAAGACCATGGTGGCCCTGCCTGGCGGCCTGTCGAGCGAGCGGGAACGTGTGGCCGAGACCGAGCTGGTCGGCTGGGCGCACACCTATGACCCGGCCACGGTGGCCACCCTGGGCCAGCATCTCGTGCACGCCCTGGACACCGACACCCTGCAGGAGCGGGAGGATCGGGCGCACCGCGATCGGGACATGCGGTTCGTCGACTACGGCGACGGGATACAGCGGTTCGGCGGAGGCGGCGACACCGAGGCCATCGCCCTGCTCCGCACAGCCTTGGACCCACTCGCCGCACCGTGCCCGGCCGCAGACGGAACCCCCGATCCGCGCACCGCCGGACAGCGGATGTTCGACGCCCTCATCGAACTAGCCCGCCGGGCCTGCCAGCACGGCGACCTGCCGGCCGGACACGGCGTCCGACCCCACCTCGCCGTGATCGTCTCGCTGGACACCCTGCAGCGCAGCGCGACCGAGGCCGGAGTCTTCGGCCGGGACGGTGGCGCTAGGCCGGGCTGTGGGTGGACTCCAAGAGCGCCGGGTGAGCTGGGCTGGGGCGGACCGATCTCCGCCGCAACCGTGCGCCGGATCGCCTGCGACGCCGGCATCACCCGGATCATCACCGACCCGGCCGGCGTCCCTCTCGACGTAGGCCGCGAACACCGCACCGTCACCGCCGGGCAATGGGCCGCCCTGGTCGCGCGGGACCGCGGCTGCGCCTTCCCCGGCTGCACCCGCCCGCCCGAGTGGTGCCACGCCCATCACCGCATTCACTGGGCCGACGGCGGCGCTACCGACCTGGACAACCTCGTCCTACTCTGCGGGCACCATCACCGGGTCATCCACCACAGCGGCTGGGCAATAACCATGGCCGACGACCGACTACCGGAATTCATCCCACCACCCTGGATCGACCCCGACCAAGCACCCCGCCGTAACACCAGTCCCAGATACGAACGTGCCGATCCGTAATCGGGTATCTCCCACAGGTAATGCTTCTCCAGGCATTCGTTCATACTGCCGGCATGCGGTCTGCATGAAATACAGCGGCGTCGTCACGACTCACCGGAATGCCTCATTCCGGCCGAAACGATCGGTGTCCACCCTGGCATTGCGTCCGGGCCGAAAAGCCGACCTCCGTGAGATGACGTTGCGAGATTTCGCCGTGGGATTGTGCCGCCGGGCTGGCCCGGCCGTGCGTCGTCCGGCATCACGTTGGTGCCACCGGGCTGACCAAGCGCCAAGTAGAGCACCACCGTGCAAGTGTTGGGCCTACGGTTCTTGGAAAGGGCCATACGACCGTCCGCGGATGCCTGATCAGCGAGGAACCCATGTCGACCACCCCCACAACCGCCGAAGGACCGCTGTCCGCAGACCTGCTTGCTCGGGTCGACGCGTGGTGGCGCGCCGCCAACTACCTGTCCGTCGGGCAGATCTACCTGCTCGACAACCCGCTCCTGGAGAAGCCGATCGAGCCTGATCACGTCAAACCCCGGCTGCTCGGGCACTGGGGTACGACCCCGGGGCTCAACTTCGTCTACGCCCACCTCAACCGAGCGATCGTCGAACGCGACCTCGACGCCGTGTACGTGTGCGGACCCGGCCACGGCGGGCCCGGGATGGTCGCGAACGCCTGGCTCGACGGCACCTACAGCGAGCTCTTCTCCCACGTCAGCCGGGACGCCGCCGGGATGCACGAGCTGTTCCGCCAGTTCTCCTTTCCCGGCGGCGTTCCGAGCCATGCCGCGCCGGAGACGCCCGGCTCGATCCACGAGGGCGGCGAGCTCGGCTACGCCCTGGCGCACGCGTACGGCGTCGCCTTCGACAACCCCGACCTGCTCGTCGCCTGCGTCGTCGGCGACGGCGAGGCGGAGACCGGGCCGCTGGCCACGGGCTGGCACGGCAACAAGTTCCTCGACCCGGTGCACGACGGCACGGTCCTGCCGATCCTCCACCTGAACGGTTACAAGATCGCGAACCCGACCCTGCTCGCGCGGATCGACGAGGACGAGCTGCTCGACCTCATGCGGGGCTACGGCCACCGCCCGTACGTCGTGAGCGGCGGCTTCGACGGCGAGGATCCCGCGGCCGTCCACCAGCGAATGGCCGCCGTTCTCGACGAGGTCTTCGACGAGATCGCCACGATCCGCCGCGACGCGGCCGACGACAGGCTCGACGGCGCGCCGCGATGGCCGATGATCGTGTTGCGCACCCCGAAGGGCTGGACCGGTCCGCGTGAGGTCGACGGCGTCGCCGTCGAGGGCACCCACCGGTCCCATCAGGTGCCGCTGGCCGGGGTTCGCGACAAGAAGGATCACCGGGGCCTGCTCGAGGAATGGCTGCGCTCCTACCGGCCCGAAGAGCTCTTCGGCGACGACGGCCGGCCTACCGCCGAGGTGACGGCGCTCGCTCCAACGGGCGCGCACCGGATGAGCGCCAACCCGCACGCCAACGGCGGATTGCTGCTGCGTGACCTCAGGCTCCCGGACTTTCGCGACTATGCGCTCGACGTCTCAGCCCCGGGCGAGGTCACCGGCGAGGCAACCCGCACTCTCGGCCGGTGGCTGGCCGACGTCGTCGCCGCCAACCCGGACAACTTCCGGATCTTCGGACCGGACGAGACCGAGTCGAACCGGCTCGACGCCGTGTACGAGCACACCGACAAGGTGTGGCAGGCGCGGATCCTCGACACCGACGAGCACCTGGCCCGATCCGGGCGAGTCATGGAGGTGCTCTCGGAGCACCAGTGCCAAGGCTGGCTCGAGGGCTATCTGCTCAGCGGCCGCCACGGCCTGTTCAGCTGCTACGAGGCGTTCATCCACATCATCGACTCGATGTTCAACCAGCACGCGAAATGGATCGACGCGACCGGGCACATCCCGTGGCGGCGTCCTGTCGCGTCGCTGAACTACCTGCTCACCTCGCACGTGTGGCGGCAGGATCACAACGGCTTCTCCCACCAGGACCCGGGGTTCATCGACCACGTCGTCAACAAGAAGGCGGACGTGATCCGCGTCTACCTGCCGCCGGACGCCAACACCCTGCTGTCCACGGCCGACCACTGCCTGCGGTCGCGGAACTTCGTGAACGTGATCGTGGCCGGCAAGCAGCCGTCGCCGCAGTGGCTCTCGATGGACGAAGCCATCGCCCACTGCACTCGTGGCATCGGGATCTGGCCGTGGGCAAGTACGGACGGTGGCGACGGTGCACCGGACGTCGTGCTGGCGTGCGCCGGCGACGTGCCGACTCTCGAGACACTCGCCGCGGTCGACCTGCTGCGCCAGCACCTGCCCGAGCTTCGGATCCGTGTGGTCAACGTCGTCGACCTCATGCGATTGCAGGACGAGCGCGAACACCCGCACGGCTTGCCCGACCGGGACTTCGACACGTTGTTCACCCGGGACAAGCCGGTCGTGTTCGCCTACCACGGCTACCCGTGGTTGATCCACCGGCTGACGTACCGGCGGACCAACCACGCGAACATCCACGTCCGCGGATACAAGGAGATGGGCACTACCACCACGCCGTTCGACATGGTCATGCTCAACGACCTGGACCGGTACCACCTCGTCATGGACGTGATCGACCGGGTGCCGTCGCTCGGCTCGCGCGCGGCGGGAATCCGCCAGCTGATGGCCGGCACCAGGCTCCGGGCCCGGCGGTACACCCGCGAGCACGGGGAGGACGCGCCGGAGATCCACGACTGGACATGGTCCGGACCACTGCGGGCCTCGGACTGAGCTACGGCGTGCGGTTCAGGACCGCCCGGAGGTTTACGCAGCCCCAGTTTGGTTACTAGATCATCCGGCACCACACTCTGTGAAAGGAGCCCCCGGTGACTGCGGAAGGAATCCTCAGCGCGATCGTGATCGGCGCCGTCATAGGTGTCCTGGCTCGGCTGTTCATCCCAGGGCGTCAGACGATCGGAATGCTGATGACCATCGTCATCGGCATCGTGGCTGCCCTTCTCGGAACGTGGCTCGCCCAGCAGGTTGGTGCCGAGACCACACCCGGCATCGACTGGATCGAGATCCTCTTCCAGGTCGGCCTCGCGATCATCGGCATCGGCTTGTTCTCGAGCGTCGGCCGCCGACGCGTGCTCTGACAGGCGGGAGCACCGCCGCCTGAGGCCGGTCCCGCTACTCCGGTGGCCTTGGTGGTGCCGGACGAGTGTCGGGTGGCTCGACCGTAGACGGCGGTGCCGGCAGCTCGATGGGCTTGGTGTCGGCCGGCGGGTTCAACTCGTCGGCCGACTCCGCTGTCCAGCTCGGGGGATGGGCGTACGCCGGGGATTCTCCCGACCTCTGCTGGTCCCGGATCGGTTCGTCGGAAGCCGTGAGGACCGGCTCCGGGGCTGCGGTGCTGCCGCCGGAACGCCTCCGCAGAGCCAGGAGCACCAGCACCGCCACGGCCACGAGCGCTGCGACCACGCCGACGATCCACCACGGGAACGAGGTGCCGGCCGAGTCCTCCGCGCGGGCCTGGATGTCGAGAGTCTCACCGAACTCGGGAGTCCACGTCACCGTGCGACCCTCGAGTTCTCCGTTGTGCTCGATGACGTCTCCGGGGAAGGTGATGGCAAGCCGAACGTCCATCGAGTCCGCGAAGCCGTCGATCAGCTCCTGCTCCTCGCCCGACAAGTCGCCGAGCTCCTCGGCTCCCGTCATGTCGAGCACGCCGTTCACCTGATACTCGTCGCCCTCGTGCACGATCGAGAGCGTCTCGTCATCGCTGACGTCGAACTCGTCGAGCGCCACGCCGTCCAGTACCAGCCTGGTTCCCTGGAACTCGTCGTCCTCGTACGGCTCCTGGGTGACGCCTTCAGGGGCGTCCTCCATGACGTCGTCCTCGAACTGCTGGGCCAACGTCTCCGGGTCCTGACCGGTCAACTGCGACAACTCATCGCTGACCGCCATGATGACGTGGCCGTCGATCGATTCGTCGTCGTTGATCTCGAGCGACATGTCGACCTTCAGGCACCCGGCCAAAGCCGTTGCCAGCGCGGCGACCCCGAGCACATGGAGCAATCCCTTGCGATTCATGGGCGAAAGGGTGGCACGGAGCACCGCTCCACGGTGCGCGATCGGACAACGATCTGGACTCGACCGTGCGATCGGTCGACGCCTGGGCCGTCATGCTGTGGACTGCATCGTTGGCAGGAGGGCCGGTTGGAGAGCGACATAGGGCGCATGCGGATGCGAGCCCAATGGCTGACGCGGAGCATTGTGGAGGCATCTCCGGTCCACGTCGTGCGTCACCTCGTCGGTCTGCAGGCGCAGATTCCGTCGGCCACGGCCCTGGTGATTCGGGCCCGAACGTCGGGAGCCGGCATCGGTGACGTCGATCGGGAGCGCGACAACGGATCGATCGTGCGGACGTGGCTGATGCGCCGCACCCTCCACCTCGTCGCTGCTGACGACCTCGAGTGGTTGCTCGCCGTGCTGGCGCCGACCCTGCTCGCGCGGGCCGGCCGCAGGTACGGCCAGCTCGGTCTGGACGAGGGCACGCTCAGCAGGTCCGTCGACGTGCTCGTGGACATTCTCGGTGACGGTCCCCGGACCCGCGTGCAGCTGTTCGACCGGCTGGCGGCCGCGGGAATTGATCCGTCCGGGCAACGAGGGATCCACATCGTCCAACATGCGGCGCTTCGGGGTGCTCTCTGCTTCGGACCCGACCGTGGGAACGAGCCGACCTGGGTGTCGCGTTCGGCAGCGTCCGCCGGCAGGGTGGATCGGGCCGAGGCGCTCGCCGAACTCGCTCGGCGGTATCGAGCGGGATACGGGCCCAGCGACGCGCGCGACCTCGCCGCCTGGTCCGGCCTGTCGGTGACCGACGCCAGGGAGGCCTGGAGCCTGGCCGGCGAGTCACACGGCCACCTCGACCATGACGGAGACCGCGTCGTACGACTGCTGCCCCATTTCGACCCGTACCTGCTCGGCTATGCCAATCGCGACCTGGTCGTCCCCGCTGAGCACGCGACGAAGGTCTGGACGGGTGGCGGCTACATCATGCCGACCGTCGTCGTGGACGGTCGCGTCGTCGGCACCTGGCGAGTCGACCGGAAGAACGACACGATCAGCGTCACCTGGTTCGGCAAGTCACGGCTCGGCGAGACAGTCACAGCAGGGATCGACGCTGAGGTCGCCGACATCGGCCGCTTCCTCGGCCGTAATCTCATCCGCCGCTGATCGGCCGCTTCGCCGTAGAAGACGCGGTAGTTCTCTCGAGGGGCGGCGCCGGCGATTCGCCGCGAACGCAGGGCGTCCAGCAGTGCCGACTGGTCGACAATGGGGCCCCTCGAAGTGTTGACCAGCAGGCTCGTGGGTTTCATCGCAGGTTGGGCAGCCGCTGCAGAGCCGAGCGGGGGAACGCGGTTCGCTCCCGCATGGCAACCAGGATCGGGAACGCGGTGAGCCGGTCGACGACGGCCGCCTCGTCCGGCAGCGCCTAGCGGACAGAGGTCACATCGATGCCGCCCAACCCCGACCAGTCTGCGAGGTCAGCGGCGACCCCTGGTCGTCGTCGAGCACGGCGACGCGCCGTGGCACACCAGGCATGGGCCGGCTCCCCTCGACGATCACAGATCGTGACGATCATGCCCCGACGAAACACCTGGGTGCTGCGGAAGGGGCGGCGCGACGTCGACGACGACGGGAAGGTGGTCCGACGCGTCGGTCGGCATGACGGCGGCCGACGCCACCGTGATCTCCGTGGACACCAGCACGTAGTCGATCCGCATGAA
>JBKPCP010000081.1:0-4162 GCA_046727475.1 Actinomycetota bacterium
AGCGCGATCACCTGGTTCGCGCCCCAGTCGGAGAACCAGACGCGTCCGTCGTGCCAGCGCGGTGACTCGCCGAACACGACCCCGTCCATGAGTACTTCGGGTGCGCTCACGTCGTACCTCCATCTCCATCAACACAGACCGGGCCGAGCACCCGGCCGAACACCAAGGCGCCGGTGTGGATGCGGCAATCGAATCCATCACTGGCCGGTGCCAGGTGTCTTCATCGCGGCGGTCCTCAGCGGCCCAAGGCGATGGCGTCGCGCAGCTTCTCGAAGCTGTCGGTCCAGCCGTTGCGATGCAAGTCGAGCCGCTCCTCGGTGGCAAACGGGCCCTGGTCGAGGGAGACGTCCGTTGTGCCACCAAAGGGGACGAGCGAAAGTGTGACCACCGTTTCTGTGTCGTCGGGCGTGGGTTCCTCCCATCGGAAGGTGTAGGCGAGGCGGCTCGGCGGGTCGATCTCGAGGAACGTGCCCGACAAGTGGAACATTTCGCCGTCGGGTGGCTGCATCGTGAAGCGATAGCTTCCGCCCACGCTGAGGTCGAGCTCAATCTGGGGCGTTGTGAACCCGTGTGGCCCCCACCACTTGGCCAACTCGGAAGGTTCGATCAGCATCGTGAAGATCCGCTCGCGGGGTGCGTCCAGGACGCACTTCAGGTTCAGCAGCAGACCTCCCCGTTCCCCAGCCATAGCCCCGACTCTGGCACTGGACAGACACAGGCAGAAGACCGGAGAGGCACGCGCAACTCGATAGGGTGCACGTTCCGGATCGAGGTCGTTCCACGCGGGCCTGGCTTGCCGGCAGACGGTCAGCTCTTCCAGGGTGGCCGGCCCGTGCGTGGCCGCCAGCCGTCCGGAGGGTCCTCACCGACCCGACCGTCCACCGCCTCTCGGAGCAGATCGGCATGACCGGTGTGGCGGCCGTATTCCTCGATCAGGTCACAGAGGAGCCGGCGCAGGCTGGGATGGTGGCCGTCGGCGCCGGAGATGTACACGAGCTGGTCGAGTCCGCCGTCGGCCAGGGCCGCGTCGAGCCTCGCACGGGACCGCTCGACGGCGCCGTCCCAGAGCGCGTAGAGCTGTTCGGGGGTGTCGTTGGCGGCGGAGGTGAACTCCCAGTCGTTACTGCCGTCCCAGCCGGTGGCATCCCATGGCGCGCCCATAGGCTCCCCGCTCAGCTTGGTGGTGAAGGCGTAGTCCTCCTGGGCAGCGAGATGCTTGAGCAGGCCGCCGAGGGTCAGCGCGGAGGCACCGATGCGGGAGTGCAGTCCGGCCGCGTCGAGGTCGTCGGCCTTCCAGCGGAAGGTCGTGCGCAGGCGGTCGAGCGCACCGACCAGGTGCTCGGCCTCGGTGCCGGCCAGGGGCGGTTCCCACGGGTAGTCGCCATTGGTCATGGCGCAACCGTAGACGTCGCTACCAACACGTCCACGAGTCGCGGCGTCAAGAAGGGGCCGCAGAAGTTGACCTCTGCTCCTAGCATGCGGGCATGATCGCTCAGCTGCGCCGCTATCGAATTCAGCAGGGCCGAGTCGACCAATTCGCCACGGAGTGGCGCGACGGGGTGGCTCCCCTCCGCCGAAGGCATGGCTTCCGTGTGCAGGGGTGGCTGGTGGAGGACAGCGACGAGTTCGTCTGGGTGCTCGAGCATGACACGCAGGAGTCATTCGAGGAGGCCGACGCGGCGTACTACGCCTCCGCAGAGCGCCAGCGTCTGCAGCCGGACCCTGCCCGGCTGATCGATGAGGCCCGGAAGGACTGGCTGATCGCGGTCAGCTGAGGCGATCCGCCGGGACAATTGAGCCGCTCGCGGGGGCTCCGGACGCCGTATCGATCGACTGCGTCCTGCTGGTCGCTACCTGCAGCAATCTGAGCGAGAGCAGGATGCGGCATGGGAACAGGACGGCGAGGACGAGCGCTCGCTGGTAGAGGCCCGCCCAGTCGTGTAGGGGAGCATCGTCCGGCATGAAGAGTGCGCCGCCGGCGAGGAACCCGGCGACTGCGACGATGCCGGCCGTCAGCGTGTACGTCCCGAGGCTGCGCCACCGCGGGTCGCGTGCGGCGCGCCGGGACACGGCGATCAGCCCGGCCGCGCTCGTCATGAAGAACATGAACCCGGCGACGATGTGGCCTCCAGGGTCGTAGGTGACACCGGCGGCGTCCTCACGCAGGGGAACGCCGCGGCAAGGAGCAGTCCGACGCCGCTGGCAAACAGCAGAGCTGGGCCGACGACGCCGGCCCGTGTCGGCCGCAGGCCGCGGTGAAGTCCTAGCGCAAATGTCATCGTGAGTAGGCCGAAGACGACGAAGTTGGCCTGCTGGACCCACCCGTTGGGGCCGGCTTCCAGCGCGCTGACAGGTTCGGCGAGCGGGTCGTACTCGTCCCGGCGGAGTGCCTCTTGGGCGAGGAAGCCTGCGGTGAACAGAACGGGACCGATGATCCCCGCCCACGCCGGCAGGGTTAGGGACCGGTTCGGCTGCTTCCCGAGACGGTCGGCGACCGAATCCTGGCGGTGGGTCCGTACTGCTGGCGTCTCGCTCATGACCGCCTCCTCGAGCGGCACCCGACCGGCGTTGCGGGTGCTTCGCCGGTGACGCTAGGAGCCGGTGCCTGCCCGGACCATCGGGAGTTCTCCCCATGCCACCAGCCCATGCTGCATGGCGAACAAGGTGGCGGCGGCACGGGTCGAGATGCCGATCTTGGCGTAGGCATTTTGGATGTGGCGGTCGGCGGTCTTCCCCGAGATTCCCAGCGTGCGCGCGATCTGCTTGGTCTGCAGGCCGCGGGCAAGCAGGCCGATCACCTGGGCTTCGCGGTCGGTCAGCCCGGCCGGCCGGACGAAGCACTGCCGGTCCCGCAGCCGCGTGTCCGCGGACTCTTGGTGCTGGGTTCACCGCTCGTGGGCACGCGAGCCTGGATCGACGATCGGTGCGGCGTCCGCCGCGGGCTTGCGCGCATCGAGCCGCTCGATGAGGCCGAGCCGCAAGCGTTCACGCCGGCGCGGAACGAAGCCGACGTTGACCGCCAGTGTCGCCGGTCGTCCGCGCAGCGGCCAGCGCCACTGGGCGTGGTCGAGCAGCAGCAGCCGACCACCCGGGCGAAGGACCCGGTACATCTCGGCGAGGACTGCGCTTCGATCGCGGAACTCACACATCGCGAGGGTGCAGACCACAGAGTCGAAGCTCCCCGCTGCGAACGGGAGCCGTGCGGCATCCGCCTGCAGAAGCGACACCCGTCGAATCACGTCATCGCGCCTGCGAGCCATCGACAGCATCTGTGAGTCGCAGTCGACCGCGGTCAGACCAACGTGATCCGGGTAGTGGGCCAGGTTGAGGCCGCTACCGATGCCGACCTCGAGCACGCTGCCGGTGGCGCGCGAGCAGATCCACTGTCGACTGCCGCCGAGGGTCCAACGCTCGGGTCCCAGCCCGGCCTTCCGATCCCAACGGCGACGCTCCTGATCGTCCGTCCTGCGGCGACCTGACTGCGATCCTCCGCTGCGAGTGTCGGCCATGCCGCACCTCGATATGGTGAGACGTCGCCTTCACGGTAGCCACTCCCTGAGCGCTGCGCGTCCGCAGAATCACCCACATTGTCAGCAGGCCCCGCTCGCCATGGCCCGCAGCGGTGAAGGCGAGAGGCACGCGGGCGGAGGGTGTGGGGCCGGAGCGGCGAGATCAGTAGGTTGGGGCCATGTCCGTTGCGGCACCACGGACGGCGACCGAGCGTAAGGCGGACACGCTGGCCATGCTCGGCACACCGGCGATCGACGTCTGGGTGGCCTCGGCTGACATCGTCCACGGCGCTCTGCGCGCACATCTCGTACCGCTGTCGCTGGCGTGGATCGACGAGCGCGTGGTCATCGCGGTCGGCTCAGACAGCGCCACGGCGCGCAACATCCGCGAGCATGGCACGGCCCGGCTCGGGCTCGGTCCCACCCGTGATGTGGTGATGATTGACGCGGTGCTGGAGGACATCATCGACGTCGCGGAGGCACCGCCGGCGCTCGCCGACGGCTACGCGGCCCAGGCCGACTGGGATCCCCGCACCGCCGACGGGAACGTGTACATCGTGCTTCGACCTGAACGCATCCAGGCCTGGCGGGAAAGCAACGAACTCAGCGGCCGGACACTGATGCGCGCCGGTCGCTGGGTCGTCTGAGTGCCG
>JBKPCP010000082.1:0-4834 GCA_046727475.1 Actinomycetota bacterium
CGAGGCTGCCGATGGTCGGGGAAATAGCCACGATGCTCATGGTTCACCTCCGCGTTGGGCATGCGCTGCTAATCGCTCGCGCTGAGGGCCGCCGGGATCGGGGAGGAAGGCGCTGGCCCCCGCATGGCGATTCCTAGGGGGTCAGCATCGCTCCGCCCGCCGCCCGGCGCAACGGGTCAGCGACGCGGGGCGTCAGGAGCCGTTCGTGCCGGACCAGCCGAGCCACGACGCCAGCCAGTAGATCGCGGTCAGGCTGAGGGCCAGCCAGATCGTCACGACGATGGCGGCGGCGGTCCAGCTGCGCGGCTTGCCCTCAAGGTGGCGCGCGCGCTGGCGGCACTCCTCCAGGACGGCTGCGGGGACCATCGCGCGGACAGCCAGGACGCCCAGGGGAATCAGCACCAGGTCATCGAGGTAGCCCAGGACGGGGATGAAGTCGGGGATCAGATCGATCGGGCTGAAGGCATAGCCCACGAGGCCGATGGCGAGCAGCTTCGCATACCAGGGCACCCGAGGATCGCGGCAGGCGAAGTAGAGCGCATGGACCTCGCGCTTGAGGTCACGGGCGCGCGCCTTCCACGCGTCCTTCAGCGCGATTATCCCCGGATGAGATAGGCGCCCGGCGGCACCTGGTGCTGCAGCCGCTCGCATGGGCCGGGCGGGGGCTGGTGGCCGGGCGGCCGGTCGGGGAACCAGATGCGACAGGAGCCGGGCGGCGGCAGATGGCCCGGGGGAATTCTCGGCGCCGGGTCCGATGCCGGCGGACCGGGCGCGTAGATCGGGCCGGGGTCTCGGCTGGGAGGCTCGCGTGGTTCGACGAGACACCCCACGAGCGCAACCGACACGAGCGCGCATCCGACTAGCCGTCTCATGTCCCGAGTATGTCACGCGTACGCGGGCCGGGCGGTGTACCCCGGCCAGCCAGGAGCATCTCCCGGGTGAATTGGCTTGCGCGGGTTCATCAAGTTCTCCCTCTAGTGTAGTCTCCGCTGAAGCATGGGTGAGACGCGGGTCGATCTGCTGCATCTGCTCGAGGACCTCCGAGATGCCTACCCGGGGTCCGCCGAGGAAACGATCCTGACGGAGATGGTGGCCAATGCGCTCGACTCGCGCGCGGCCACCGTCCGCATCCTGCCCGATGCGGCCGGCGCCACGTTCACGCTGGTGGACGACGGGGAAGGGATGCTGCGCCGCGAGCTGGCGCGCTACCACGATCTCGCGACGAGCGGGAAGACGCGCGGCCACGGCATCGGTTTCGCCGGCGTGGGGATCAAGCTCGCGCTCCTGGTGAGTCGCGAGGTGTTGACGGAAACGCGGCGCGGCGCAAAGCATGTCGCCACATCGTGGGCATTGGCTTCGCGCCATCGCGCGCCGTGGCGCTGGGTGCCGCCGTCGGGGCTGCTGGCCCAGCGAGGGACCGCCGTCCGGCTGGCGCTGGAGAACCCGCTGTCGCTGCTACTCGATGCTGGCTTCATCGAGGGCGTGCTTCGTCGGCACTTCCAGCCGCTGCTGGACCCGGCCTTCGCCGCGATCTTGAGCGCCCACTACGCGGCCGGCGTGCGCTTCGTCGTGAACGACCGGGTACTTTCGCCGGCAGGCTGGGAGGCCGACGAGCGGGCGCCCATCGGAGTGCGCTTAGCGCGGAAGCGAAAGCCGGCGGCCGAGGGCTACCTCGTGCGTAGTCGCCTCCCACTACCGGAGGAACGCCGCGGCCTCGCGGTGAGCACCTTCGGCAAGATCATTCGGCAGGGCTGGGATTGGCTTGGCCTCACGCCCGGCACGAGCGACCGGATCGGAGGGCTGATCGAGGTACCGGCGCTGGCGGAATGCCTGACGCTCAACAAGGCCGACTTCATCCGAAGCGGGGCCCGCGGGGCGCTCTACCTCGCCTACCGGAAGGCGATCCAGGAGGCCGTGGGGCGGCAGCTCACTGCGTGGGGCGACACACCGGCCGAGGGCGGGCGCGGGCCGAGGCGCGCAGCGCGTCCCATCGAGCGGGATCTCGAGGCCGTGCTGGCCGATCTCGCCGCGACCTTTCCGCTCCTCGAATCGCTGGTAGAGCATCGGCTCGGAGGCCAGCGCGCGTTGCCCGCGGGCCGCCTCGGACGGGATGGCGTTGGTCTCGCGGCCGGTACGGCGTCGGGTCTGGCCCCGACGCCTCTCTTGCCCGAAGATGGCGCGGCTCTCGCGCCGGCGAGTGCGGAGCCCGCGGTACCGGTCCCGCAGGAATCCGCGCCGGTCGAGCCACCCGGGGCGGCGGGCGCGTCCACCGAGACCCCACGGATGGACGTGGGAACCGCGCCGTCAGCTCCCGGGCGCTCCGGCGAGCGACATTCCCGCCGCTCGGGTCTGAGCATCCAGTTCGTCGAGCGTGGAGAAGACGTCGAGTTGGGGCGCCTCGTCGAATCCACGGTCTGGGTGAACACGGGGCACCCCGCATACCGTCGGGCGGTGGCGTCGCGGTCGGAGGGCTATCACGTTGCGCTCACCGCGGCCTTGGCCCTAGCCCCGCTGGCCGTGGAGCCGGCCTCGGTGCACGCTTTCGTCACCGCGTTCCTCGGCAGTTGGGGCGCCGCCCTCGATCGCGGCACCCGCCGCCGGCGGCGTGTACGGGCGTGAGGTTACGCGCCTCTCCGCTTCAACTGCAGCATAGGCCACTAGTTAATTATGGCTATAATCACATAATCGCCTATGTGATTAGTGCTAAAATTAGGGCATGCTCCTGCCGTTCGATTCCAAAGCCGTACGGGATTTGGCTGCCGAACTAGACCGATGGAAATCTCAGCTCGACTACCGCGGTCCTATTCCTCGGACATGGTCGGGTAGGCTGCGCCGAGACCTCGAGGCCGAGGCCGTGGCCGCGTCCACTGCCATGGAAGGGGTCCCTGTTACCGTCGAGGAGGTTCACCGGATCCTCGCAGGGGACCGTCCCTCCGAGACACGCGAAGAGGACGCCGCGCTGGTCCGTGGCTATCGCGAGGCCATGAGCTTCGTACTGCGCCGCGCCGATGACGCGGCCTTCAAGTGGGATCGCGAGCTCCTCATCGGGCTACACGACCGGATCCTCGCCGGGAATCTAGGGGTCGGCGCAGGACGGTTCCGCACGAGTGCGGCGTATGTCGTGGACAACCGTACCTCCCAGCTTCTCTTCGAGCCACCAGGTCCCGAACGCGTCCCGGAGCTCGTGGACGGCGCGTGCGCGGCGATGCAGGCGGGCTTCGAGCACCCGGCAATCGGTGCCGCGTGGATCCACGTGGCGGTGGCAGGGATCCACCCCTTCACGGACGGGAATGGTCGGGCGGCGCGGGTGGTCGCCTCTCTCGCTCTGTACCGTGAGGGATTCAAGCTTCCCGAATTCACCTCGCTCGAAGAATGGTGGGGGCGTCATCAGGCTGAGTACCACGCGGCCTTTCGCTGTCTCGGCGAGCGCTTCGATCCGGACGCCGACGTCACGCCGTTCATCCGCGCCCACATGGAGGCTCAGGTTCATCAAGTGCGGGCGCTCGACCTGAGGGAGCGGGTTCAGCAGCGAATATGGACTGTCGTGGAAGAGGCCGTCACCGGCGCCGGTCTCGCGCCGCGTGTGGCGAATGCCGTGTGGGATGTCTTCTTCGGGCGCGGTGTCACGCCTCGGTACTATCGCCCTCTCGCCGACGTCAGCTCCGCGACCGCGACGAACGATCTCGCTGCCGCCGTCGCGGCCGGCCTCCTCAGGCCCGAAGGCCGGGCAAGGTCACGGATCTATCGGGCCGGACAAGGTCTCTATTCGCGAATCGGGGCGGCCCTCGGGGTGCGGGTCGACGAATCCGGAGACGCGGCGCGCGCGATCATCATCGGCGAGGTGACGAAGCGCGTGATGTCGAACCGGCCGAGATAGCGCGCGCTGCTAGGCAAGTGGGCGCGAGACGGTCGACACGGGCTCGCTGGCCGCCCGCAGGCTCTCCTCGCGGATCAGCGCGAGCACCTCGCGCTTGAGGGCGTTGAAGACGGGCGAGGTCGTGACCTCGAGGGACCGCGGGCGGGGTAGGTCCACGACCAGGCGCTTCTTGATGCGGCCGGGCCGCGCCGTCATGACGGAGACGCTGTCGGCGAGAAGCAGCGCCTCCTCGATGTCGTGGGTGATGAAGAGCACGGTCTGATGGTGCCGCTCCCACACCGAGAGCAGGAGCTCCTGCATCACCGACCGCGTCTGGGCATCCAGGCTGCCGAAGGGCTCGTCCATCAGGAGCACCTCGGGCTCCATGACGAGCACGCGCGCGATGCCCACGCGCTGCTTCATGCCGCCCGAGAGCTCGGCCGGGTAGTGGCGTTCGAAGCCGCGGAGGCCCATCTGCTCGAGGTAGGCCTCGACCTTGGGCCGGTACTGCGCGGCGGGAACGCCCACGGTGCGCGGGCCGAAGCTCACGTTGTCCCACACCGTGTACCAGGGAAAGAGCGCGGCCTCCTGGAAGACGACGGCGCGGCTGGGGTCGGGGGCCTCGACCGGCGCCCCGTGGACGAGGACGCGCCCGTCCGACGGGCGGTCGAAGCCGGCCACCATGTTGAGCAGGGTGGATTTGCCGCAGCCGGAGGGCCCCAGGATGGCGGCGAACTCGTTGCGCGCGATGGAGAGGTCGATGCCCTGGAGCGCGACCACGCGGCGGTCGCGGGCGGCGAATTCCTTGGAGACGCCGCGCAGCTCGACGGCCGCCTCAGGCATGGGCTTCGAGCGTGCGCCAGCGCAGCACGAGCCGCGCGGCGAGCAGGATCGCCTGGTCCGAGAGGAAGCCGATGGTGGCGACGCAGATGTCCATGCGCCCGACGTAGTAGGCGTCCCAGAGGACGTAGCCAAGCC
>JBKPCP010000083.1:0-15245 GCA_046727475.1 Actinomycetota bacterium
GCTGGTGAGGATCGGCCACTCCCGGTTGTAGAGGCTGAACACGGGGTCGATCGAGACGAGATCCATGTGGGCCTCGTGGTAGGTGTCGATGGTCCCGACGTCGCGCCAGTAGCCGTGGGCGCGCGCAGTGGTGCCCGGAACCTGGTTCTCGTCGAAGTCGTAGACGTGGGCGTGCCCCTTCGCGGCAAGCATCGGGATGATGTTTCCGCCCATGTCATGGACCGAGCCCTCGTCGCCGGCATCGGCGCGCAGCACATCGAGCAGGACGTCGGTCGAGAAGACATAGTTGCCCATCGACGCGTAACAGCGCTCCGGGTCGTCGGGCAGCCCGGGCGGATCGACCGGCTTCTCCAGGAACGCATCGATTCGCTGTCCGTCCGAGGTCTGGATGATGCCGAACGAGCTCGCGCTCGCCCGTGGAACGCGGATGCCGGCGACCGTGACACCGGCATGGCTGCGGACGTGCTCGTCCACCATCTGCCGAGGGTCCATCCGGTACACGTGGTCGGCACCGAAGACCACGACGTGGTCCGGCGTCTCGTCGTAGACCAGGTTGAGCGACTGGTAGATCGCGTCGGCACTGCCCTGGTACCAGCGCGGCCCGAGGCGCTGCTGTGCAGGAACCGGCGTGACGTACTGCCCCAGGATCGTGCTCATCCGCCACGTCACCGAGATGTGCCGGTCGAGCGAATGGGACTTGTACTGGGTCAGCACGCAGATCCGGTCGATCCCACCGTTGACGAGGTTCGACAGGACGAAGTCGACGAGCCGGTAGCTGCCGCCGAACGGGACCGCCGGTTTGGCCCGGTCGGCCGTGAGGGGCATCAGCCGTTTGCCCTCTCCACCGGCGAGGACGATTCCGAGGACATGCGGTCCCGTGGCCATGATCCGACCCTACGGTCGCTCAGGTCTGCCGGGCTATGGCGACGGCTCGCGACCACGGCGAGGATAGGCCCGTGCCGAAGCTCATCACACCGTCGACGCATGTCCACCGTTCATGGCTCGAAGCGCTCGCGGAGCCCGAGTACGACCCCCGATGGGCCGAGGACCTGGACCTGGTCCGGCTCGCCGACCCGGCCGCATTCGACGACTACGTGGAGGCCCAGCGGGCGCAGGCCGGCGAGGACGCCCCGAGACCGCGTGGCTGGGTGCCGGCGACCTATCTCTGGTACGTCGACGGCTCCGAGTTCCTCGGCCGGCTCTCGATCCGGCACCGCCTCTCCCCCTGGTTGCGCGATTACGGCGGGCACATCGGGTACGACGTCCGGCCGTCGGCCCGGCGGCGCGGCCACGCCACAGCCATGCTGCGCGAGGCACTGCCCTGGTGCGTCGAGCTCGGCATCGACCCGGTGCTGGTCACGTGCGACGTCGACAACGTCGCGTCGCGCAAGGTGATCGAGAACGGCGGCGGAAGGTTCGAGGACCAGCGCGACGGGAAACTCCGCTACTGGGTACCAGCGACATGAGGGTCGCCGTACTGACCAGGGAGTTCCCGCCGTACGTCTACGGCGGCGCAGGGGTGCACGTCGACTTCCTGGTGAAGGAGCTCAGGCGGTCGACCGACCAGGTGACGGTCGAGGTCCACGCGACCGGCGAGCCGCGCGACGGCGCCGCCACGTACGCGGAGGACGACCGGCGGATGCCGAACGCCAACCCGGCGCTGCGGATCATGAGCGCCGACCTGGCCATGGCGGCGGCGCTCGGCGGCGTGGACGTCGTCCACTCACACACCTGGTACGCCAATCTCGCCGGCCATGTCTCGTCGCTGCTGCACGGCGTGCCCCACGTCGTCACCGCGCATTCGTTGGAGCCGCTGCGACCGTGGAAGGCCGAGCAGCTGGGCGGCGGTTACCGGCTCTCGTCCTGGGTGGAGAAGACGGCATTCGAGTCGGCGGCGGCCGTGATCGCGGTCAGCCGGGGCATGCGCTCGGACATCCTCGGCTGCTACCCGGCCGTCGATCCCGAACGTGTCCACGTCGTCCACAACGGCATCGACACCGGCTTCTACCGGCCGGTCGACGAAACCGACGTCCTCGACCGCCTCGGCATCGATCACGACCGGCCGTCCGTGGCGTTCGTCGGGCGGATCACCCGGCAGAAGGGCGTACCGCACCTTCTGCGTGCGGCACTGCGGATCGACCCGACGATCCAGCTGGTCCTGCTCGCCGGCGCTGCCGACACAGCGGAGCTCGCCGCCGAGACCGACGAGCTGGTCGATCGGCTGCGATCCGAGCGCACCGGTGTGGTGCTCGTCAGCGAGATGCTCCCCAGGGAGGACGTACGTCAGGTGCTGAGCCACGCGACCGTCTTCTGCTGCCCATCCGTCTACGAGCCCCTCGGGATCGTCAACCTCGAAGCCATGGCCTGCTCGACGGCCGTCGTCGCGAGCGCCGTGGGCGGCATCCCGGAGGTCGTCGATGACGGTGTGACCGGCCTGCTGGTGCCCTACGACTCCGCCGACCCGCGCGCCTTCGAAGCCGGGTTGGCCACGGCGATCGACGAGTTGGCGGGCGACCCGCCTCGGGCTGCGGCCATGGGCCACGCCGGACGGAACAGGGCAATCGCCGAGTTCGGCTGGGACGCCGTCGCCGCCCGGACCGTCGAGGTGTATCGCACCTCGCAGCAGGTCTTCAGCCTGTGACGACCCGGCGCGGGTGTGCGTAGACGTTCATGCCGGTGTCGCGCACGAACCCGAGCAGCGTGACACCGCACACCTGAGCCAGGTCGACGGCGAGGCTCGACGGCGCCGAGATCGCCGACAGGACCGGGATGCCTGCCATCGTTGCCTTCTGGACAAGTTCGAACGACGCCCGGCCGGAAACCTGCAGCACATGCCCGGTCAGCGGAAGGCTGTCCTTGCGGAGCGCGGCGCCGACGACCTTGTCGACGGCGTTGTGCCGGCCGACGTCCTCGCGCACACACACCGGCTCGCCGGCGGATGTGAACAGACCCGCGGCGTGCAGTCCACCGGTGCTGTCGAACGCCCGCTGTTCGGAGCGCAGCTTGTCGGGAAGGTCTGCGACGACGGTCGACGCGACTGTCACCTGATCGTCGGTCACCGGCCACCGCAGGACCGACTCGACCGCGGCGACGCTGTCCGATCCGCAGACGCCGCACGCGCTGGTCGTCGCGAAGGCGCGCGGGCGCGGCGGTTCGACGCCGACGGCGAGTGTGACCTCGACGGTGTTGAGCTCGTCCGAGCACAACCGCATGGCGACGACGTCCGCCGACCCGGACACGGCCCCTTCGGCCACGAGCCAGCCGGCGACAAGGTCGAAGTCGTCACCGGGCGTCCGCATGGTCGTCGTCAGGAGGGTCGGGCCGACCCGGATCTGCAGCGGCTCCTCGACGGCCAGGGTGTCCGGCCGCTCCGCAGCCCGGCCGTCCCGCAGGCGCAGCATCGGCCGGCGCGTCGTCACGCGCCCCACGAAACGGCCTCCTGCACGCATCCAGTCTGACTCGACTGAGGCACCGCGTGGTAGACCAGCCCTCAGTCATGTCAAAGGAGCGCACATGATGCCCAGCATCGACGACGCACACGTACGAGGATGGGTCGACGCCTACCTCGCCGCCTGGACGAGCAATGACCCGGCTGACATCGAGACCCTGTTCACCCCGGATGCGACGTACCGCCACAGTCCGTACCGCGCGCCGATCGCGGGCCGCGACGCCATCGTGGCCGACTGGCTCGAGCACAAGGACGAGCCCGGGAGCTGGCGGGCCCGGTTGGAGCCCCTGGTCGTTCATGACGGTACGGCGGTCGTGACGGGCAACGTCGACTATGCGACGGGTGAGCGGTACTCGAACCTGTGGGTCATCCGCTTCGCCGACGACGGCCGCTGTGCCGACTACACCGAGTGGTGGATCGAGCACCCGGCGGACTCCGGATCGTGACCGAGTCGACCCGCGCGGGCTGGCGCGAACACGTCGACACGGCCGGCGCCGTATACGGCTCGCTGCTGGCAGCGTCCGTTGTCGTCGGGCAGAGTCCGCTCAAGGAGGCGGTGCGGCCGCCTGAGCTGGCGCTCGTGCTCATCGCGACCGGGATCGTCTTCTGGCTCCTGCACGTCTATGCGCGCGCCATCGGCCACGTCCGAGACGGGCGGCTCAGCCGCGCCACGCTGGAGCTGGCCGCTCGAGAGGAGAGCCCCGTCGTCCTGGCCGCCGTGCCGCCGGCGGCTGCAGCGCTCCTGGTGGGCGCCTTAGGGCTACCCCACACGGTCGCCGCATGGTGGGCCTTCCTGGTCGCCGTCGTGGGCCAGGTGGGCTGGGCCGTCGTCGCCACGCGTCAGGCCGGGGCGTCGACCCGGGTGATGGCCCTCTCCGTTCTGGTGAACCTCGCCCTCGGCCTCGTCCTGGTGGTGCTCAAGGTGATCGTCGGTCACTGAGGCGGCGCACGGCTCACCCATCTCGGGTGACGACAGCACTGCCCGCACGGCTTACACATGGATCTGGGCGCGGCGCACATGGGCAGCCGCGAGACTACGGGAGGACAGACACATGACCCAGTACACGACGCTCCGCGCGTGGTCGGGTGCACTGGTCATTCTCGGTGTGGTGTCGCTGATCATGGTCGGCATCAGTGCCATCATCTGGGCCGTCGAAGCCGACGGCTTCTGGCCCACCATGGGCGTGATCTTCATCGGTGCCCCGATCGCGCTCTTCCTCGCCTCCTGGCCGATCGCGCTCGGCCAGCTGATGCGGGCCGTCGCCGACATCGGCGACCGGGTGGTGACCGACCGGGGTCCCATCGGGTGATCCTGGCGCAGGGACGTACCGTCGTGTCATGACCCGCAAGCCGCCGGTCGACGACGACGGCGACGTGAACCTGCGCGTCGGCGCGCCGGAACGCAGTGCCGCCGGTCTGGCCGGGGTCCGCCACGGATTGCGGCCCGTACTCGACCAGGCGGGTGTGGTTCGCGGTGTCAAGACTCTGCGCCTGGTCAACCAGCAGCGCGGCTTCGACTGCCCTGGCTGCGCCTGGCCAGAGTCGGACAAGCCACACCTCGTCGAGTTCTGCGAGAACGGTGCGAAGGCCGTCGCCGAGGAGTCGACCGTGCGCCGGGTCGGGGCCGACTTCTTCGCGGCACACCCGGTCAGCCAGCTCGCGACCCGCTCCGACCACTGGCTGGGTCAGCAGGGACGGCTGGTAGAGCCCATGCTCCGCGAAGCGGGCACCGACCACTACCGGCCGGTGACGTGGGACGAGGCCTTCGGCGTCGTGGCCGACGAGCTGGCGGCGATGGACTCACCGGACCAGGCCGTGTTCTACACGTCGGGACGGACGAGCAACGAGGCGGCGTTCCTCTACCAGTTGTTGGCCCGCAAGCTGGGCACGAACAATCTGCCGGACTGTTCGAACATGTGCCACGAATCGTCCGGCGCTGCCCTCTCGCAGACGCTCGGCATCGGCAAGGGCAGCGTGTCGCTCACCGACATCACCGAGCATGCCGACCTGATCGTCATCGTCGGGCAGAATCCCGGCTCCAACCATCCGCGGATGCTCACCGCGCTCGAGCAGGCCAAGCGGCGTGGCGCCCGGATCGTCGCGGTCAACCCCCTTCCGGAGGCCGGCCTGATCGCGTTCAAGAACCCGCAGCGGGTTCGTGGCGTCATCGGCAAGGGGACGCCGCTCGCCGACCTGTTCCTCCAGATCCGGCTCACCGGTGATCTTGCGTTCTTCCAGGCCGTGAACCGTCTCCTGGTCGAGGCCGACGACATCGACCACGACTTCATCGCCTCGCGCACGAAGGGGTTCGCCGAGGCGGCCGAAGGCTGGGCCGCGTTGGACCCGGCCGACGTCCGCGACGCCACGGGACTCGCCCGGCAGGAGATCGAGGCCTTTGCCGCGGAGGTACGGCGGGCGCGCAGCGTGATCGTGTGCTGGGCCATGGGGCTCACCCAGCACAGGCATGCCGTGCCGACGATCCGCGAGATCGTCAACTTCCTGCTCCTGCGAGGCAACATCGGCCGCCCCGGCGCCGGGGCGTGCCCGGTCCGCGGCCACAGCAACGTCCAGGGTGACCGCACCATGGGAATCTGGGAGAACCCGCCCGCATGGTTCCTCGACGCCCTGGCCTCCGAGTTCTCGTTCTCGCCACCTCGCACGTCCGGTTACGACACCGTCGGGGCGATCAGGGCGATGCGCGACGGGATGGTGCGGGTGTTCGTCGCGATGGGTGGCAACTTCGCGGCGGCGACGCCGGATACGGCCGTATCGGCGGCGGCACTGCAGAAGGTGCCGCTGACCGTGCACGTGTCGACCAAGCTCAACCGCTCGCACGCGCTCGCCGGACGCAGGTCGCTGATCCTGCCCTGCCTCGGCCGGACCGAGATCGACGTGCAGGCCGGTGGTGAGCAGTTCGTCACGGTCGAGGACTCGATGAGCATCGTGCACGCGTCCCGAGGCACGCTGGCACCCGCCTCGTCCGCCCTGCGCAGCGAGGTCGCCATCGTGTGCGACCTGGCCCGCCGGGTGCTCGGGGCCGACGATCCGACGCCGTGGGAGCAGTTCTCGTCCGACTACGCCGCCGTCCGCGACCGCATCTCCCGGGTCGTTCCCGGATTCGACGAGTTCGAGGCCAAGGTTGCGGTGCCGGGCGGCTTCGTGCTGCCGCATCCGCCGCGCGACGAACGTCGGTTCCCCACGCCGGACGGCAAGGCGGCCTTCAGCGTCAACCCGCTGGCGGTGCTACGGGTGCCTCCCGGGCGCCTGCTGCTGCAGACCGTGCGGTCCCACGACCAGTTCAACACCACGATCTACGGCATGGACGACCGTTACCGGGGCGTGCGAGGCGGCCGTCGCGTCGTCTTCGTGAACCCGGAGGATCTCGCCGACCTCGGTATTCCGGACGGTGCGACGGTCGATCTGGTCAGCGAGTGGGCGGACGGCGACCGGCGCGCCGAGGCGTTCCGGGCGATCGCGTATCCCACCGCACGTGGCTGCGCTGCGGCGTACTTCCCGGAAGCGAACGTCCTCGTCCCGCTCGACCACACCGCCGACGTGAGCAACACGCCCGCCTCGAAGTCCGTGATCATCCGCCTTGAACCGGCGACCGGATAGACCGACAGCTGCGATCATTTCGGGACCGCCGCGGTCTCCAGCCAGTACAGGAGCGCACGCGTTCCGAAGTCCCGGCACACGGTGCGGCCCCGGCCGGCGCAAGATCTGCGCCAACCGGGGCCGGACCGGATCAGGCCGCCGGCGCTGTCAGCCGGCGGCACCCTTCAGGGCATCTCCGAGCGCGCTGGCCTCGTCGGCCGAGAGCTCGACGACCAGTCGCCCCCCACCCTCGAGCGGGACACGCATGACGATGCCCCGCCCCTCCTTGGTGACCTCGAGCGGCCCGTCGCCAGTCCGCGGCTTCATAGCCGCCATTCCGCGCACCCCTTTCATCTCAGGCGCGCACACGGGCCCTCTCGATCGCCAGGAGACGAACCCCGCGTGCAACACGATGGCGGCCATTATCCCGCATGGCGGTTGGCGGCGGGAGGGCACACCTGCGCGGGTACCCGAGCCACCGTCCCCGGCACCAGGCAGGATGATGGGGGTGAACGCCAGGTCCGCCCTCTTCGACCTCTACGGCGACCACTTGCGGTCGCGTGGCGGCCGGGCACGGATCGCCGCGCTGGTCGCCCTGCTCGCTCCGCTCGGCATCGCGCCGCCCGCCGTCCGCACCGCGGTCTCGCGCATGGTCAAGCAGGGCTGGTTGCAGCCCGGCCGGATCGACGGGTCCCCGGGGTATGCGTTGACGGCACGTGCGGAGCGTCGTCTCGAGGACGCTGCCGCTCGTATCTACCGAACCCGGGCGGTCGACGGCTGGGACGGCCGCTGGCATCTGCTGATCCCCGAGCGCCCGGCGGATCGCGCCGCACGCGACCGGTTGCGCAGCGGCCTGGCCTTTCTGGGCTACGCCCCGGTGGGCGACTCCGCCTGGGTCGCCGCGCGCCCCTCGCCCGAGCTCGACGCACTGCTCGACTCCGAACAGGTCCATGCCGAGCGGTTCGCGGCGGCGCACGAGTCCGACGACGCCAACCTGGTGCGGCGGGCCTGGGACCTCGAGGCCGTTGGACGCGCGTACGAGCGGTGGCTCGACGATGCCCGAGCACTGGTCGCCGCCATGCCGGCGGAGCCGTCCGACGAAGACGCCTTCGCCGTGCGCAGCCAGCTCGTCCACGAATGGCGCAAGTTCCTGTTCACCGACCCTGGCCTGCCGCGCCCACTGCTGCCCGATCATTGGCCCGGCGACGCTGCGGCGTCATTCTTCGACCACCAGGCCACACGGCTGCTCCCCGCTAGCGGCCGCTTCGTCGATCGCTGCCTGTCCGCCCAGTCCCGTCCGAACGGAGCCGCCCGGTGAACTCCCCCGTTCTCTATGCCGTCGACGACGGCGTCGCCACCATCACGTTCAACCGCCCGGACGCCATGAACAGCCTGGACACGGCCACCAAGGTCGCGCTCCGGGAACACGTCCTCGATGCGGCGGCGGACGCCGAGGTCCGTGCCGTCGTACTCACCGGTTCGGGCCGGGCCTTCTGCGTCGGACAGGATCTCAAGGAGCACGCAGACAGCCTCGCGGAGGACGACGCCGATCTCGGTGCGACGGTTCAAGACCACTACAGCCCTGTCGCGTTCAGCCTCGCGACGATGAACAAGCCCGTGATCGCGGCCGTCAACGGCGTCGCCGCGGGGGCAGGTGCGGCGTTCGCGTTCGCCTGTGACGTCCGCATCATGTCCGACACGGCCGGTTACAACCTGGCGTTCGCGGCCATCGGGCTGTCCTGCGACTCGGGCTCGTCGTGGACGCTCCCACGCCTGGTCGGATGGGCGCGGGCCCGGGAGCTGCTGCTGCTGCCGCGGACCGTGGGGGCCGAAGAGGCGCTGGCCCTGGGCCTCGCGACCGAGGTCGTGCCGGCCGACACGGTCCTGGCCCGTGCCGGGGAGATCGCCCGGCAGCTGGCCGCCGGCCCCACGCTGGCCTACGGGGCCATCAGGCAGGCGCTCGCCTTCTCCGCGGCGAACGGACTGGCCGAGTCGCTGGCCAACGAGGGCGACCTGATGCGGTTCACCGGCTCGACCGAGGACCATCGGGCCGCCGTAACGGCATTCCTGGCCAAGCAGACACCCGAATTCCACGCCCGATGAGCGACGAGGCACCGGATCGAGGAACGAGCGAGGGCCCGAGTGCGACCAACAGCTCGAGCGCTGTCGCCGGACCGGACGGTGCGCTGCGCTGCCCCTGGGCGCTGGGCACACCCGAGTACCTCGCCTACCACGACGACGAGTGGGGCCGCCCGGTCCACGGCGACACCGGCCTCTACGAGCGGCTCACCCTCGAGGCGTTCCAGTCGGGGTTGTCCTGGCTGACGATCCTGCGCAAGCGCGAGGGCTTCCGGCGGGCCTTCGGCGGGTTCGACCCGGACGTAGTGGCGGCTTACGACGACACCGACGTCACGCGGCTGCTGTCCGATCCGGGCATAGTCCGCAACCGGGCCAAGGTGTCCGCCGCCATCGCCAACGCGCGGGCCCTCGTGCGTCTGCGCGAAGCCGACGGTGACGGTGCCCTCGACCGGCTCGTCTGGGCACATGCATCCGACCTGCGACCGGCGCCCGTGACCCTCGACGACGTGCCGGCCACGACGCCGGAGTCCGTCGCGTTGGCCAAGGCTCTCAAGAGCCGTGGCTTCGTCTTCGTGGGTCCCACCACCGCGTACGCCACAATGCAGGCCGCAGGGGTGGTCGACGACCACCTCGCCGGCTGTGTCGCCAGGCAGGCGTAGCCGCGCCCGTCACACGACACGGGCGAGGCGGCGCAACCCGAATCCGAGACCGGCCCGGACCAGCGGCCGGACAAGCGGCCAGCAGGCGCGTCCCAGCCGGCCAAGTGGCAGCTCCACCCGTTCCTCCCAGACCACCCGGCACCGGCCCGCACCCAGGGGCTCGACGGCGAACGAGCCGGAGCCGCGCAGCACACGTCCGGTGTGGATCACGTCGCACCGTCGGGGCGGATCCCAAACGGTGATCTCCATGGTGTCCAGGAAACCGAGCCGGCCGAGACCCGTCCATGCCTCGATCCGGCCTCCCGGCGCGTGGCCGTGGAACGATCGGACGCGGGTCGCCGGCATCCACTCGCTCTGCCGCTCCCAGTCGGTGAGGACACCCCACACCTGCCCTGCAGGCGCCTCGATGACCCGAGCGGCCTGGACGTCTGCACTCATCCCGACGAGCCGCTCTCCGGTGGTGGTGGGTCCGACCGGGAGCCTTCCAAGGCCGCGATCCGCTGGTCGCGCGCTGTGAGTTCCTCACCGAGCCGTTGCAAAACGTCGTCAACCTGATCCATCCGGTATCCCCGGAACGCGACGGCGAAGCGTATGGCCGCGACGTCCTCGGGCGTGATGTCATGGTCAGGCAGCCACGGCACGACGAGGTCCGGATCTGCGGCGTCCAGACCCCCACCTCGTCCGACGGCTGTGGCCGCCACCGCGAAGACGACGACGACCGCAACGACGACGAACACGATCACCACGGCTACCTCCTTGCGACGTGGGCCCACTGATCGTGCCACGCTGTGGCTCCCGTCAACCCTGCGGAGGCCACGTGCCGCTTCGTCTCGGAAACCGGGAGTTCGGTACCGGAGAGTTTGCCGTCATGGCGATCGTCAACCGGACGCCGGACTCGTTCTACGACCGAGGAGCCACCTACGCGCTCGACGACGCCCTGGACCGGGTCGACGAGGTCGTCATGAGCGGTGCGGACATCGTCGACGTCGGCGGAGTCAAGGCAGGTGTCGGGCCCTTCGTCGACGTGGAGGAGGAGACCGATCGCACCGTTGCCCTGGTCACGACGATCCGGCAGCGGTATCCGCAGATCGTCATCAGCGTCGACACCTACCGAGCCGGCGTTGCCGAGGCAGCGTGCGCGGCGGGCGCCGATCTACTCAACGACACGTGGGCGGCCACTGACCCCGAGGTCGCCGCGGTGGCCGCCCGTTGGGGCGTCGGCCTGGTCTGCAGCCACACCGGTGGTCAGGCGCCGCGCACGGACCCGCACCGGGTTTCGTACGCCGATGTGGTCGGCGACGTTATCAAGGCGACGTCGGCGCTCGCAGAACGGGCGATCCAGGTCGGCGTCCGCCGGGACGGCATCCTGGTCGACCCGACCCACGACTTCGGCAAGAACACCCGCCATTCACTCGAGCTGACCCGGCGACTCGACGAGCTCGTCGGATCCGGCTGGCCGGTGCTGGTCAGCCTTTCCCGCAAGGACTTCGTCGGCGAGACGCTCGATCTGCCTGTCGGTGACCGGCTGCCCGGCACGCTGGCGGCGACGGCACTGTGCGCGTGGCTCGGAGCCCAGGTCTTCCGGGTCCACGACGTCGCGGCGACCCGTCAGGTGCTCGACATGGTCGCGTCGATCAGGGGAACACGCCCGCCAACGGCCCCTCGACGTGGCCTCGCATAGGAAGGCGGTTCATCATGGCCAAGTTGATCTATTCGGCGATCACGTCACTCGACGGTTACGTGACGGACGAGGACGGCAACTTCGACTGGAGTGTGCCGGACGAGGAGGTGCACACCTTCATCAACGACCTCGAGCGGCCGGTGGGCACCTACCTGTACGGGCGCCGGATGTACGAGGTGATGGTCCCCTGGGAGACCGCCCACACGCTCGCGGACCAGCCCGCCCACGAACGGGACTTCACCGCTATCTGGCAGTCGGCGGAGAAGATCGTGTACTCCACGACGCTGCAGACGGTATCCAGCGCCAGGACCCGGATCGAACGCGAGTTCGATCCTGCAGCGGTCCGGCGGATCAAGGCGGCATCGGCGCGTGACATCACCGTGGCCGGTCCCGACCTCGCCGCACAGGCGATCAAGGCCGGCCTCGTGGACGAGTGCCACCTGTTCGTCACGCCGATCCTGGTGGGAGGCGGCAAGCAGGCGTTCCCCGACAAGGTCCGCCTGAAGCTCGATCTGCTCGACGAACGCCGCTTCGGCAATGGCGTCGTTCACCTCCGCTACCGCACCAGGGAGTGAGGAGACGGCGGGCGAGACTTCGGGCGCCGCAGCTAGTTGTGCGGCCCGCCGGTGCTGAGCCGCTCCGGCTCCTCCAGCTGCGGCCCACCGCCGCTGAACACCCGGTTGAGCACCCACGTCAACACCCACAACCCGACGCCGATCGCCAGCAAGACGGCGGAGATGCGGTACTGCTCGCTGTCACGGTCCCGTGATGCGTGCGCCGAAAGGTATCGGCCGTCAGGACTCCTGGTTGACCCGGATGATCACCTCAACCGCCTCGTCGACGTCGTCGGTGACCGAGAGCAGGTCCAGATCGGCCGAGGCGATCTTCTTCTCCGCGGCTACGGTGTCGCTCAACCAGTCGAGCAGGCCACGCCAGTAGGCGGACCCCATCAGCACGATCGGGAACTGCGTGACCTTGCCAGTCTGCACCAGAGTCAGCGCTTCGAACAGCTCGTCCAGGGTGCCGAGTCCGCCGGGGAAGACCACGAAACCATCGGCGTACTTGACGAACATCGTCTTACGCGCGAAGAAGTACCGGAAGTTGATCCCGAGATCGACGTACTCGTTGAGGCCCTGCTCGAACGGCAGCTCGATGCCCAGCCCCACCGAGACACCGCCGGCAAGGCCGGCGCCCTTGTTGGCCGCCTCCATGATTCCGGGCCCACCCCCGGTGATCACCGCGTACCCGGCCCGGACCAGGGCCGACCCGAGCCGTACCGCGGTGTCGTAGACCGGGTCGTCGCGCGGCGTGCGTGCCGAGCCGAAGACGCTGATCGCCCGACCGAGCTCCGCGAGTGCGCCGAAACCCTCGACGAACTCGGACTGGATCCGCATCACCCGCCAGGGGTCGGTGTGCAGCCAGCCGGCCGTGCCCGGCCCCTCGAGCAGCCGCTGGTCCGTGGTGCTGACCTCGACTTGTGAGCGGCGCAGAGTCACCGGCCCGCGGTGCTTCTCGGTCGGCCGGTCGGGGGATTCCGGTGGGATCACAGGCTTCAGGCTATCCGCGAGAGCGGCGGCTCCGCGCTGGACAGCCAGGCACGCATCCGGTCCTCGCAGCGCTGGATCTCCCGGACATCGACCCGTTCGTCGTCGGCGTGGGCGAGGCTGGAGTCACCCGGCCCGTAGTTGACCGCCGGGATGCCCAGGGACCAGAACCGGGCCACGTCGGTCCACCCGTACTTCGGCATGGGCTCGGCATCGACCGCCACTACGAACGCGGCAGCCGCCGGATGGTCCAGGCCCGGACGCGCACCCGGCGAAATGTCTGTGACGGCCACCTCGAACCCGCCGAACAACTCGCGCAGGTGTGCCTCCGCCTCGGCCTCGGTCCGGCTCGGTGCGAACCGGTAGTTGACGGTCACGACGCAGGTGTCGGGGATGACGTTGCCCGCGATTCCACCGCGGATGCCGACGGCGTTCATGCCTTCGCGGTAGACCAGACCGTCGACCTCGACCTCGGCCGGCGCGTACGACAGCAGTCGGTCGAGGACCTCGCCGGTCGCGTGGACAGCATTGCTGCCCTTCCACCAGCGCGCGCTGTGGGCGGCGACACCGCGAACGGTCACGTCGACCCGCACGGTCCCGTTGCAGCCGCCCTCCACCTGCGCCGACGTCGGCTCCATCAGCACCGCGAAGTCGGCCGCCAACCAGTCGGGGTGGTCACGGGCAACGCGGCCCAGCCCACTCCGAGCGGCTTCGACCTCCTCGTGGTCGTAGAAGACGTACGTGACGTCGCGAGCCGGCTCGGTGACATGGGCCGCCAGCCGCAGGGCCACGGCCACGCCACCTTTCATGTCGGCCGTCCCGCGTCCCCACAAAATGTTGCCGTCGCGGCGGGTCGGCAGGTTCGCGGCGATCGGAACCGTGTCCAGATGCCCCGCCACGATCACGCGTTCTACCCGGCCGAGATCGGTGCGAGCAATCACGGTGTCACCGTCCCGGTCGACCCGCAGGTGCGAGCAACCGCGCAAGGCCGCCTCGACTGCGCCCGCAAGCGTCGTCTCGGCGCCCCTCACCGACGGGATGTCGCAGAGCGCCGCCGTCAGCTCGGGCGCGGCCCGCTCGAGGTCGAGGGTCACGTCACTCGGGTGCGAAGGCGCAGAACTCGTTGCCTTCGGGATCCGTGAGCACGTGCCAGGAGATCTCACCGTCCGGTTCGCGCAGCACCCGTGCCCCCTTGGCCACCAGGGCGGGGACGTCCGCGGTGACGTCCCAGTGGATCCGGTTCTTGGCCGATTTCGGCTCTGGGACGGGGACGAAGCACAGGTAGTCGAAGGGCAGTACATCGCCGCCCTCGAGGGCCGCGTAATGCGCCTGCGGCTCGCGCTCGGGTACGAGACCGAACACGTCGGCCCACCAGTCGGCCTGGGCATAGGGCTCGGCGCAGTCGACGACCACCTCGTACAGACGGCCGGGAAGCGACGGCCGTCCGTCCCGGACGAATGCGCAGAACTCTCCGCCCTCGACGTCGGCCATGACCCACCACGTCCGGTCGTCGCCCGGCGGTCGCACGACCGTCGCACCGAGCTGCTGCAACCCGAGGAGGTCTCCCACGTCGATGTCGAGGTGAACCCGGTGCTTGACGGACTTCGGTTCGGGTACCGGCTCGATCCAGATCTGCCGATCGTCGTCGTCGCCGTCGAGATGCAAGGAGCCGTCGTCACCATCGCCCGGTGTGAGCCCCAGGGCGGCCGCCCAGAAGCCGCCGAGGTGCGTCTGGTTGTCCGCGTCCATGCACAACGCCTGCCAGCTGGCCCAGGTCATGACACTGCACGCTAGCCGCAACGGGGCCGCGCCATAGGCTGTCGGCCATGCCCGACACGCACCAGCCCGGTTCCGCCTGGGGGATCGGCCTGGCCACGACGACCACGGACGGGACGGTCCTCGACGTCTGGTACCCGGCGCCGATGCTCGGGCCGGCGAGGGACGCCGATGACACCGAACTGCGCGCCCTCGCCGCCGACGATGCGGACCGCGGTGTCCGGCAGAGGGTGATCCGGACCGTCTCCGATCTGGGTGCCCCGCCGGTCGACACCGCTGACGCTTACCTGCGCCTCCACCTGCTGTCGCACCGCCTGGTCCGCCCCCACGATGTCGACCTGTCCGGGATCTTCGCTCTGCTCGCGGTCGTGGTGTGGACCAACCACGGGCCGTGCGCAGCCGAGGACTTCGAGCGCACCAGGTTGCGGTTGCGTCGGCGTGGCCGGGTCGAGGTCTACGGCATC
>JBKPCP010000084.1:0-12127 GCA_046727475.1 Actinomycetota bacterium
AGCCAGGACCGAGTGGCGCGGAGCTATCGCGATCAGCCAGGGTGGACGCGGAAGTCGATTCTCAACACCGCGGGCATGGGGAAGTTCTCCAGCGATCGCACGATCCGTCAGTACGCCGAGGAGATCTGGGGGATAAAGCCGGTCCCGGTGGAGCCGTGACGTGAAGGCAGGTGCCCCTCTCGAACTCGCGGATCTGGGCCGCGTCGAGCGTCGGGAACGCGACGGATTGCAGAGTCTGTTCAGGCATGGCTTCGACTCCTCTGCACCGAAGGCGCCTGCCGCCACGCGACGACGGAGACTGCCCCGTCCAGGCAGCGCAGGAGCGTGGTCTGGCCCGCGCCCGAGCCGGGGGAATTCGTGGCGGTGCTGCCGACGCAGCCAGGGCAGCAGCCGCAGCGCTGGCGACGCGCGGACGCGGGACCATGAGCTCCTTCCGCGGCGAGACCTCTACCACTTCAGAAAGGCCAGCAGATCCGGATGATCACGTCGTGGTGCGGCCCTCCGGAGCGCTCTGCCAGTTACCCGACGCCGCTGCCCGCTTCCGTCGTCTAGCGACCGGATCGGGACACGGCCTGTCCCTTGCCGCGCGTGGAGCGGCGACGTGCCGCCGATCGCGCGGGAGGCGTGACGGGGCGCGGTGCCGCCGGACCGCTCCGGGCCGCTCCGTCGGGGAGCGTGGTCTTGGCGACCATCTTGACGCCGGAGATCGTTCCGGACACGGCGTCCCTGACGGCCCGTCCTGCCGCTGATCCGATCCGGTCGGCGGCCTCGATCGCGCCCTCCGCGGCCTGCGTGGCGAGCTGACCGGCATCGGCGCCGACCTCGCGGGCCGCCGTGATGGTGCCCTCGACGGTCTTCCGGGCGACCCCGGCCACGTCGCCGCCGATCTCCTCGGCCGTCCTCACCGCGACATGGGCCGAGGTCCGTGCCGTCCCGGTGAGCTCGCCACCGATTTCTCCGACTGCCTGGATGGTGCCGTGAAGCGCGCTCTTCGCCACGCTGCCCACGTCGCCGCCGATTGTCGCGGCAGCGCGGATCGCGCCCCGGACAGCCGCGACGGCCGCCTGGCCCGCCTGGCCGCCGACGTCCTCGAGCCCGCTCAGGGCGGTCACCAGCGTGTTCCGGACCAGGTTGACGACCCCGGTCGAGATGATCTCCGCCCCCGTGATCGCGGTCTGGACCGTGCGCTGGACTGTCTCAGATCCGCCGACCTGTGGGCTCCGCGAGGCCTGCTTCGTCGCCATGACATCCCTCCTTTGGTTGCGCGCCCTAGCCGAGGGACCGGGCGGCTCGTGTGAGGTCAGGGGCCCGATCGTCGCGCTCCCACGGCGCGCCCAGGTCGATCCGGCCGAAGTGTCCGTACGCGGCCAGCTGCACGTAGAAGCGACCCTCGTGGCGCGCAGGCAACTGCGAGAGTCCGAGGCGGTTCACCACTGCGCCGGGCCGGAGGTCGATCGTCTCGACGAGGACTCGCGCCAGCCGCTCGTCGGGGAGGACCCCGCTGCCATGGGTGTCGACCGACACGGCCAGAGGCTCGGCCTGTCCGATGGCGTAGGCGAGGTAGACCTCGCACTCCGCGGCCAGGCCGGCGGCGACCAGGTTCCGGGCGGCATGTCGCGCGGCGTAGGCTCCGAAGCGATCGACGTGATGGGGGTCCTTGCCGGAGAGCGCGCCGCCGCCGTGCCGCACGTACCCGCCATAGCTGTCCACGGTGTTCTTCCGCCCGGTCAGGCCCGCGTCCCGGCGTGGACCGCCGACCACGAAGGCGCCGCCCGGGTTGACGTAGAGTCGCTTGGTCCCGTCGACGCCGATGGCGGGATCCGCGAGAACCGGCTGGAGGACTGCCTGGCGAAGGTCCCCCTCGAGGACCGTGCGGGCTCCGCCGACCGTGCCCGCTCCCAGGTTCTCGGCGTGCTGGACGTTCAGCACGACCGTGTGAACCCGCACAGGCTGGCGCCCCTCGAACTCGACCGCGACCTGCACCTTGCCGTCCGGCCCGAGGTAGGGGAGGATCTTCTCTCGGCGCACCTCGTCCAGGCGCCGGGCGAGGCGGTGGGCCAGCGCGATCGCGAGAGGCATGCGCTCGACCGTGTGCTGGCACGCGTAGCCGAAGACCGAGGCCTGGTCGGACGCGACGATGCTCTCGGTCCCCGACGTCGCTCGCGAAGACTCGGCGACACGCGAGCCCGGCGTCCGGTGCGCGACGTTGCTGATGACACTCGCGTCCGTCGGGTCGAACCCGTGCTCGGCCGTGTACCCGATGTCGCGGATCACCTGGCGGGCGATGCCCGCCGGGTCCACCGCGACGTCCGAATTCGACGTGACGGCTAGGAAGACGAGGCCCGTCGCCACCGCGCACTCGGCGGAGACGCTGGCCTCGGGATCCACGTAGAGGAACGCGTCGACCAGAGCATCCGACACCTGGTCGCAAATCTTGTCCGGATGGCCCTGGGTCACTGATTCCGACGTGAACACGATCCGCCGGCTCATGGCGTTCGGACTCTCGCCGTCGAACTCGGGCGCGGGCGGGCCTTCTCGATCTCACGGACGCCGAGTGGCAGCAGGGCCCCGCCCGCCACCACCAACCAGTCGAGCACCCCCAGCGGCGCCGTGCCAAGCAGGCTGCGCAGCGGCGGCAGGGCCACCGCGGCTGCTTGGAGGGCGAGCGTCCCGCCGACCGCTCCGAGGGTGAACGGGCTCCGCCGGAGATCCGCCGCTCCCGAGCGCCGGTCCGAGCGGCAGGAGAGCGCGTGGAAAAGCTGCGCGCCCGTCAGGGTCGAGAACGCGATCGTCGAGGCCACCGGGCCCGCGCCGTGACGGGCCAGCGCCACGCCGTAGGCACCCAGGCTGGCGGCCGCAATGAGCCCTGCATCCGCGCCGATCCGAAGCAGCGCCGGCCGCGACAGGATCGGCTCCATGGCGTCGCGCGGCGGGGTGTCCATCACGCCGGGCTCCGCCGGCTCCACCGCGAGGGCGAGGGCCGGCAGGACATCCGACAGGAGGTTGATCCACAGGAGCTGGACGGCCGTGAGCGGCGTCGCTACCCCCGCGGCCATCGCCGCCATCGTCACGAGGACCTCGCTGAGGTTGGTCGAGAGGAGAAATCGCAGCGCCTTCCGGACATTGGTGTGGATCGCCCGGCCATGCTCGATCGCGCCGACCATGGAGCCGAAGTCGTCGTCGAGGAGGATGACGTCGCCGAGGTCGCGCGCGAGCTCCGTGCCGCGCGCGCCCATGGCCACGCCGATATCCGCGGCCCGGAGAGCCGGGCCATCGTTCACCCCATCCCCCGTCATCGCCACGACGTGTCCGGAGGCCTGAAGCGCGCGGACGATCTCGTACTTGTGGACGGGGGAGACGCGGGCGAAGATGTCAACTTCGCGCGCGAGGCCCTGAAGCGCCTCGCGGTCGACCTGCGCGAGGGCGGTCGCCTCGAGCACCCGGATCTGCCCGTCGCTTACGAGGCCGAGTGCTCGCCCGACCGCGATGGCCGTCGGGCTCTGGTCGCCCGTGACCATGACGATCCGGATTCCGGCCCGGCGGCAAGCCGCGATCGCCTCGCGGACTCCTGGCCGGACCGGATCGGCCATGCCGACGAGACCGATCCATACCAGGCGGTCGTAGTCGGGGCGCATCCCGGTCTCGCGATCCCCGTAGGCGAGTCCCAGCACGCGCATGGCGTCGCCGGCCATGCGGGCGTTGGCGGTAAGCGCGATCCGCCGCGCCTCCGGCGTCATCGGTCGGGGCTCGCCGTCGGGACCGAGCTGGGCGTCGCAGAGCCGGATCACCTCCTCGGGGGCGCCCTTCACCGCGACGAGCGTTCGTCCCGCCCCGGCGTCGTGGACCGTCGCCATCCAGTTCTGACCTTCGCAGCGGTCCCGGCGCTCTCTCGTCGGCCGGGCGTTCCGGGCCTCCCGGTAGTCGAGGCCAAGCGCCCGGGCGGCCTCGAGGAGCGCCCCCTCCGTCGGGCTGCCCTCCAGCATCCAGCCACCGTTCACTGGGTGGAGCTCGGCCTCGTTGCAGAGGACTCCCACCAGGACGGCCCGGGGAAGCCTCGGATCGACGCCGGCCTCCAGACTGGATCCTCCGGCGGCTGCCCGCCGGGCCGCGACTTCCTCGACGGAGGTGAAGGGGCTCCCGTTCAGGGCCCACCCCAGGACGGTCATCCGGTTCTCGGTGAGGGTCCCGGTCTTGTCCACGCAGATGACGGTCGCGGCGCCGAGGCTCTCGATGACTTCGAGCCGCCGCACCAGAACGTTCCGGCGAAGCATGCGGTGCATTCCGAGGGCGAGGGTCGTCGTCGCCACGGTCGGCAGGCCTTCGGGCACCGCCGCGACCGCCAGCGAGATCGACGTGCGCACCATCTGGAGGAGCCCCGCGCCGCGCAGGAGGCCGAGCCCCAGGGTGAGAGCCGAGAGTCCCAGGGTCAGCCCCACCAGGTTCTGGCCCAGGACGGCCAGGTTGGACTCGAGCGGCGTGACGGGCGCCGCGGTCTTCGCGATGAGCGCCCGGATGCGGCCGAGCTCGGTCCGCCGGCCGGTCGCGGTCACCAGCGCGAGGCCGCTTCCCTCGCTGACAACGGTCCCGGCGAACACGACGTTGTCGCGGTCGGCAACCGGAGTGTCCTCGGGATGGATCGATCCGACGACCTTGCGGACGGGGAAGCTCTCGCCGGTCAGCGCGGACTCACTCACCGTCAGGGGCGCGAGCACGTCGATGACGCGCCCGTCGGCGTGCACGTCATGCCCCGCCCGGAGCACCATGATGTCGCCGGGAACGAGGGAGGATGCCGGCACGAGGCTCTCTTTCCCGTCGCGCCGGACCGGGACCACCGGCGAGGTGAGCTGCTGGAGCGACGTGAGGATCCCCTCGACCCGGCTCTCCGTGACGTAGCCGATGATGGCATTCAGCGCGACGACCCCCACGATCACCAGGGCGTCGAACATCGCCCCGCTCGCCGCGGACAGGACGGCCGCACCCGTCAGAAGGGCGACCGGGAGGGACGTCACCTGGTCGGCCAGGATGGCGAGCCCCGACCGAGGCTCCGGGCTCGGCAGACGGTTCGGCCCGTGGTGCGCGAGGCGGGCCTTCGCCTCGGCGGAGGACAGACCGCGCCCCGGCATGACGGCCAGGTCATCGAGCGCTCGGCCGGCGTCGACCGCGTGCCAGGCGTGCCGTGGCGTGCCCTGCGTGGCGATGGTGGTGGGATCGAGGCGAGGCGCCGCGCCATGGCGGGCCACCGACCCGCTGGCCATTCGGCCGAGATCGCGGAGCAGATCGTCCACGGTGAGCCGGTCGGCCTCGAAGTGGACGAGGACACTTCCGGTGAGCTGGTTCACACGCACGGCCTGGACAGCCTCCAGGCAGGTGAGGTGGCTCGCCAGTTGCCCGGCCAGCGCCGGGCGGCCACGGATCGCATCGACCCGGAAGCGGGCGCGCCCTCGCACCGCCGTGGAGACGGGGACGACCACCCGACGTGGAGGGTCAGCCGTCAGCGTGGGCACGAGTGGACGATCCACGCACGGCCCGCTCCCGTGACGGGATCCTGGGACCTCGGGCGAGAGCCGGTCTGGGAGCTCGGGCGGGAGCCGGTCTGAAATCTCAGGCGGAAGTCGGTCTGAAACCTTAGGCGGAAGCCGGTCGGAAACCTCAGGCGGAAGCCGGTCGGAAAGGAGGGACGCCTATGGCGGAGTTGCGACGGCGGGACGACTTCGGCGGGAAGGTGCGCGGACGCTAAGTCGAAACCGTCTGGCGTCCGTCCTGGGGACCGCCGAAGTCCCCGCGCTCCAGGTAGTCCTTCAGGTCGAGCTCGAACTGGCGACCCAAGGCCGCCGGGGAGCCGAGCAACGCCTCCGCCACGAGACCGAGCAGCATCTCCAACAGCATCGCGCGCGATCCTCCGTTGGGGGGTGCCTATGCACAGCCCCCCCCTTCCAGATCGGATCCTAGCGCTAGACTCGTGACGAGGGTACGACATCGCTGTTACGTCCTCGAAACAATTTGTGGGCCGCGTGGGAGTGCGAGCGGGCGTGGCATCCGCCGCTCTGGCCGTGGCGTCAGAGGGCTGAGAGCGTACAGTGCGGCGGCGACTGACGCCCCATGGCTCAGCAGGATGGCCCCCACTCCCCCGACGAGACCAATGGATGCCAGCCCGACGGCGGCCAGATTCCCCCGAACGGCGATCTGGATCGTCCGCCGGAACGTGTCAACGGTCTGACGCCCGAGGTCGAGTGCGCGGACGACCCCGTCCAGGCCCGACTCCAGGAGCACCACGCCGGCCGCCTCGGTCACGACCTCGGCGCCGCCCTGGACGGCAATCCCCACGTCCGCCTCCCGGAGGGCCAGGGCGTCGTTGACGCCGTCCCCGACCATCGCCACGACGCGGCCCTCGCCTCTGAGGGCGCGGATCAGCGCGGCTTTGTCCTCGGGCAGGAACTCGGCGTGCCATCGCCGGACCGCGAGCCGCTCGGCGATCCGGCGGGTCGGCTCCGGATGATCCCCCGAGACCATCACGACGTCCCGCATGCCACGGGCCCGAAGCGCGTTGATGGCGTCCCGGGCGTCCTCCCGGAGCGCATCCTCCAGCACGATGATCCCCGCGAGCTTGCCGCCAAGGCCCACGAACGTGGGGGACGCCCCGGCCGCATGCGCCGCGGCTTCCTCCGGGATCACCGCCTTCAGGGGGATGCCTTGCGACTCCATGAAGCGGCGCCCGCCGACGAGCACCTCGGTTCCCTCCACCACGATGGCCGTACCCAAGCCGACCCGGCTCTCCCGCTTGCTGCCGGATGGGATCAGAACGCCGCTTCGGGCGGCGTGTCGGACGATGGAGCGGGCCACGGGATGGCGGACGTCACGCTCGGCGGCGGCCGCAAGTCCAAGGATCCGTTCGGCTGGAAGGCGCGAGTTGAGGCTCGCGACGCGGCTGACGTGCGGTACGCCCCACGTGAGCGTGCCTGTCTTGTCGAATACCACCGTGTCGACCCGGGCCAGGCGCTCGAGGAGGCGTGGGCCCTTGAGCAGGATGCCCTCGTGGGCACCACCCCGGATCGAGACCATCGCCGCCGTCGGGATCGCGACGCGCACGGCCTGCCCGTAGTCCGCGACGAGGATGGCGATGCCGGCGTCGAGACTTCGGGCCGTCAGGGCCCCCGCCCCCGCTAGCAGGAAGGTGCGGCTGACGAGCCGGTCGGCAAGTGCCTCGCCAAACACCTGGAGCTCCGCCTTCTCGCCCTCGGCGGCCTCGATCGCGCTGATGATCTGACCGAGCCGCGTGTTCGCACCGACCTGCTTCGTCCGCACGGCGATCTCGCCGTCCTCGACCGTCGTGCCGGCGAGGACACTGTCCCGCGCCCGGCGCTCTACCGGCAGGCTCTCGCCCGTCATCGTGTGCTGATCGACCAGTGCCTCGCCCCGGACGACGCTGCCGTCGACCGGGATCCGTTCGCCTGGACCCACGACAATGACGTGTCCCGTCTGAACCCGGGCGGCGGGGACTTTCTGCCGGCGGCGCCCGTCGATCCGGCGCACCACCTGGCCGGGTGGTCCGAAGAGCTCGCGCACCGACCGGCGCGTCGCCGTCACGCTCTGATCCAGGATCCACTGTCCCAGGCCAAGGAGCCCAGTGAGGAGGCCGGCCGCCCGATAGCTCCCCCGAGCGAGGAGAAGTGTGAGCGCGACCGCGTCGAGCGTGTCGATCGTGAGACGGCGCTCGCCGGCGATCGTCCGCCCGGCGCGGACCAGGATGGGGAGCCCGGAGCCGACGATCAGCCCGGCCGTCAGCACCCCCGGCACCGGCAAGACCGACATGCTCACGGCGGCGGCCGCCGTCAGGACCCTCAGGCTTGACGCCGAGGACAACCCCGTCGGGATGAGCCCCTGGGGAGACGGCGCCCGCGTTGGGGCCGCAGGGCCTGGCCGCCGGTCTTGTCGGCCTTGGGTCGCGGCCCCGAGCGCGGCGCGCACGGCAGGCTCGGCTGCCGGGTCACACTGGACGACCAGGCTGCCGGTGCGGGCCCGGGGACTCACCTCCGTGACGCCCGGGAGGCCTCCGAGACGCGCGGCGGCGCGGTCGAGCTCTCCGGGGGTCAGGGCGGCCTCGGACCGAAGCCGGAGGCGTCCGCGCGTGGCATGGACGACCTGCCAGGTCATGACGGTCTTAGCCTTCGTCGCCGGGAGGGTTGTCGCCGGGAACGTTGTAGTCGCGGAAGAGCCCGTGCGCGTACCAGAGCGCCGATGACCACGCGAGCGGCGCCACTTGGCCACGGATCAGCTCACGGGCGGCCCAGCCGAGGAGCGCCAGCGGCAGGAGGAGTTTCAGGTCGAGCCACCCGCCGGTCGCGCTGGCGATCCCGGCATCGAGCTCGCTGGTGGTCTGGCGGATCGCCGCTGCCAGGCGGACAGCTGGCCGCTCGGTCGGGATGCTCTGGCTCTGGCTCGCCGCGTCAGCCGCCCCGATGGGCTCGGGCTCTTCCACGTTGGCCTCGATGGTCTCGCGGAGGGCGTGAGGCGTCGTCGTCGCCGGATCGTAGAGGACGACCAGGCTCCGCGTCCGTGGCGACCAGCGAGTGAGGGTGACGCCGTTGAGCTCCCTCAGCGACTCGAGCGCTGACGCTGGATCGACGCGGTCGGGCAGAGCGACGCGGAGCCGCCCCGGGATGTCGTGCAGGACGCGGAGACGAGCCACGTCCTACTCGGAGGAAAGGTCCTCGTGCGGCTTCCCGTTTCCGGCGGCGATCGCCGCCTGGCGCTTGGCACGGGCCTCGGCGACGATGTCTTCGACAACCTCGGCCTGCTCCGCCGCCATGCGGCTCAACTCCTCGTAGGCGGCCATGCCGGCCACGGCGACCTCGACGGCGAAGGGTCGCAGGATCTTTGTCAGTGCCGGCAACGCGACGGCGGCACCCAGGCCAAGAAGAAACGAAGTCGGATGGATCACGATGGGGTCCTCCCGTACGCGCGTGAGGGTGCAGGGCAACCATCGCGCCCGAAGCCCGAGCGCAATGGGTAGGGACTGACGCTACATGAGCGCGGGGAGGCAATCAATCGCCGTCATCAATTTGTAATGGAAACGTCATAACAGGGCCGCGCCCGGACACGCGATCCCGCCTTCTCTTGACAAAGCGCCGATCGATGCGTATACCTCAGATCCCATGGCGCCCTCGCGCTCCGACCTGGTCTCCGAACTGTCAGCACGCGTCGCGGCCGAGTGCGCGGGGGGAGGGCTCCGCCGAGCCTCCCGGGCGATCTCGCGGTTCTACGAGGCCGCCTTCGCGCCGCTCGATCTGAGCGCCACGCAGTTCTCCATCCTCGTGGCGGTCCACCTGCGGGGTCCGGTCCCGCTCAGCCGACTCGCCGAGGGACTGGTACTGGACCGCACGTCCCTCTACCGCGCCCTCAAGCCCTTGGTCCGGCGCCGGTGCCTTCGCATCCTCCCGGGCCAGACGCGGCGCGAGCGGACCGCCACCCTCACCGAGTCGGGCCGCCACCTCTTGGGGGAGGCGCTCCCGATCTGGGAACAGGTTCAGGGACGGTTCGTCGGCGCACTGGGTCCTCAGGCCTGGGCCGCTCTCGCCGCGGGGCTTCGGATGGTCGTCCCCACGGTGCAGACCCTCGAGTCTGGCATGCTGCGGACGGGCTCCAGTCCCGCCCGCCGCGCAGCCGGACACTCCTAACCCAGCCTATGAATCCCGTAGCCCGCAGTGTGCCCCTGTATGATGCATACGCATCGTTATATCGGATGCAGCGCGTGCCCCCTTCACGTGGAGGAGACGTCGATGCGAGACCTCATCGGCCGTCGTGAACTCTTGAAGTTCGGTGGGATCACCTCGGTAGGGAGCCTCCTCGCGCCCCGGAGTGCGATGCCCTTCGTGCAGGCTGGCAAGCGAGCCGGCGCCCCCTCAGGCGTCGACACGGCCGGACTTGGCCCTCACCGCACGCTCGAGGCATTGGCTCCTGAGTTATCCCGCGAGCCATGCGCTCACGGATCTCCGGCGGCAGGCGCTCGACCGGCTCCGGGTGTGCGATCAAGCGCTCAACCCTTTCAAGTTCATCGTCTATTCGGAATGGGCCGGGGCCGAACTCCCAGCGGTCCAGTAGGAACGGATCCGTCGCGAGAGCTCCGTAGAGGACGTGCTCTGTGTCATCGAGGCGCTGGTCGCGTCAGGCGACCGCCAGGCGGGTCTGGGGTGCGCTGCGGGCCGCCGAGTGAGGCAGCGCGTGACTAGCCGGGACACTCGGGACGGTCAGGACGGCACCTCCGCCGGTACCTGGTGGCGAGGCACGCGCAGGCTAGGATCTCGTCTCGGCCGTCACGCCGTGTCAGATAGGTGGGCCAGGTCGCGTCGCGGGATGCCATACAGCATGAATCGTGCGCGAACGCACGCCGTGTTTCGTGCGACCGACGGACCCTTCGCGGAGACAAAGGAACAACTGGGGTGAAGATCCGACGCTGACAGTGCTGGCCGGAACCGCGGCGGCCGGTGCTGCGATCCACATCGCGAAGGACGGCGGATCGTCAGCACCGAATCTCACCCGGAGCATCCGGGGGTGTGGGCCTGAAGCGAAGCGGCGCTTTTCCGCATACCAGTGTGCATGCGGACGCCGACGCCGACGGCGAGGCCGCGTCTCGGGAAGGGCCGGCCCCCGGCCCGTCCCGATCGGCGTCGCGGGGGCCGAGGCTACAGCGAGCGCAGGAAAGTTTGCGATGGCGCTGATCTGGTTCACGCTCGGGACCACATCGTTGGGCACCGCCGCGAACTGACAGCTCGCGGTCTCGTCACGCTCGCTCTAGAACAGCTCGTAGGTGATCCCCATCTCGACGTTGTACGCCTCACCGGAGACTCAACGATCTGACAGCCGGAGGTCGCGGATCCCACGACGAGGACGGCGCCGGCCGGGAGTTGGGCCGGGTTCGTATATCGGTTGGACGTGACCTGGACGACCTCGGCCGGGAGTGATGCCCGAACGGTGGGATGACCGGCTCCTGGAAGGGGCCGGTCGCGAAGACGACGTTCACGGCCTCGAGCGTGCCGTGGTCAGTCCTGACCACGAGCCGCTCCGTTCCGCGTTTCGCCCGCAGCGTCGTGACGCGCACGCCGCAGCGGAGCGGCGCCCGGATGGTCGACGCGTAGCCATCAAGGAATCGCACGACCTCGTCGCGCGAGGCGAAGTTGTCTGGATCTCCCGGGAAGACGTGGCCCGGCATCGGCGCCGTCCAATTTGGCGCGAGGAGCGTCAGGGAGTCCCAGCGCTCACTCCGCCAGCGCTCGGCGACGCGTCCGCGCTCCAAGAGCTCGTGGGCGGTGCGCGGGCCCTCGCGGAGGTGGCGAAGGAGCGCTTTTGGTCGATCGGCTCCCAACCTCCAGACGATCGGGACCAGCCGACGTGCTCAAGCGGAGATCCATGCACCCCGGTGGAGGTTGATCACAGATCACGGGGCGTGAGTCCTGCCCGCGCAGCTCGGCAAGCCTCCAGAAGGACCAGGGGAACCAGGCATTGAGCTCCACGGAACTAGCGTGAAAACCAGCGAGGTATGTAGAAGATGCGGTCGATACGATACGATGTAGGTTGTGTGGCGGTCGCTCCGTGTTCAACCGAAGGAATGAGATCCTTGTCGACTATCCTCTGCGCACGACCGGCGCCAACCGAGGCAGGTTCACCGCCATCGCGTTGGCGGCGGCCGTGGCAAGGATCACCCATCAGAAGAATGGAATACCTCAGAACCACCGGCTTGGCGCTATCGGTGTTGTCGATGGCTTCGCTTGCGGAGGCTGGACAGAGCGAGAGTGTCCTCTCCCGTGGCAACGCGAGTGAGCCGGTGACTGGCGGCCACCTGAGCGTGGCCAGCAGTATCCGGGACGTCCTGAATCATCCAGCGTTCGCAGGTCATGGTCGGTTGATACTGCCCTGGGATGATCGTGCCTATGCTGAAGACACGCGGCTGAGCACCATCGGCTCGCTGCTGCCGTATCACAGCCATGTGAGTCCGGATGTCGTGGTGGGCGCCCTGAATCACATGATTGACGATGTGAACAGCGGCAAGACCATATTCTTCGATTTCTACACCGAGGCGCAGAAGCGGGCAGAGCCATCGAAAGAACATACCGGGTTGTTCTTCTTCCGCGGT
>JBKPCP010000085.1:0-18396 GCA_046727475.1 Actinomycetota bacterium
GTCGAGAACACCGGCGAGAAGCTCACTCCACAGCTGGTCTCGACACTCACCGAACCGTTCCAGCGCGGCACCGAACGCATACGCAGTGACCATGCGGGCGTCGGCCTCGGCCTGGCAATCGTCAAGAGCATCACCCACGCACACTGCGGAACACTCACCCTCACCCCCCGGGCCGCTGGGGGGCTCCGCGTCACGGTGCAACTACCCGCCGCGCCAGTTCTTCTGTCCAGCGGGGCAACGCCATCACAAGATCATCGAGCAGCTGGCGGGTATGCCAACCGCGGCTCCGCATTCGGAGGAGCTCGCGCGGATCTCTGGCCGGGCCGAGCAGGTCTCCGGCCTGGACACAGCCCCGGTTCTGATGGGATGTCGTGACCGCTGTCTGCGGCTGGCACTATCAATAGGCATGCAGTTCACGCTGGACGGCGAGTCATTGAGCTGACCCATGAGCTGGTGCGCCGTCGGATCGAGGGACATATTCCCGAGGACGCGCTGTGCCATCATTTGGTACCCGGACATTTCAGTATTTGCGCTGGTCAGCGCGCCCGGCAGGATTCGAACCTGCGGCCAAGTGCTTAGAAGGCACCTGCTCTATCCACTGAGCTACGGGCGCTGGAACTCGATCCAATTGTGCGTCAAACGCCTCGGCCAAGGCCCTCGACGATCTCGGCACCAGGCCAGCCGGCCAGTGTCCGGCCGGGCAGGGCCAGCTTGGACCGGCGTACGCCGCTGCCGATTATCGCAAAAGGCAGTTCGGCGACGGCGGCGTCGACCAGGATCGGCCAGCCCACCGGCAGCCCGATAGGGGTGATGCCGCCGTACTCCATGCCAGTGGCTTCCACTGCGTCGTCCATCGGCATGAACGACGCCTTACGGGCGTCGATCCGGCGCCGGACCACGCCGTTGACGTCCGCCCGGGTGGTGGCAAGGATCATGCAGGCCGCGACCCGCTGCTCGCCGCCGCGCCGCCCGGTCACCACGACACAGTTCGCCGAGACCTCCAACGGAACCTGGTACGCGGCGCAGAACTGGGCCGTGTCGGCGAGGTCAGGGTCGATCTCGGCGACGTACACGGGCGCGTCCGGCCGTGCCGTCAGCGCGAGCCGCACCGGCTCGGCCAGCAGGTCGGGCCGGTCCGCCGCGGGCACGGTCTCGAGCGTGCCGATCTGCGGTTCGTCCACGACGCCCGACTCTAACGCCGACCGTCCCGACGCCGGACAGGTCGCGGTGCGAGACGATCCCAGGTGTGCGGGGGTTGCTGGTTGCAGGGACGACCTCCGACGCGGGCAAGTCCGTCCTGACGACCGGACTGTGCCGGTGGTTGGCCCGTGGAGGTGTCCGGGTCGCGCCGTTCAAGGCTCAGAACATGTCGAACAACTCGATGGTCACGGCCGACGGCGCGGAGATCGGCCGGGCGCAGTGGGTGCAGGCAGTCGCCGCCCGAGCCGAACCCGAAGCCGCTATGAATCCGGTGCTGCTCAAGCCCGGCAGCGATCTCCGAAGCCATGTGGTCGTGATGGGGAAGCCGTACGGCGTGTTGGACGCGACGTCGTTCGGATCCGCGCGCCCCGCCCTGGCGGAGGCTGCGTACAGCGCACTGGACCAGCTGGCGGCGCGCTACGACGTCGTGGTCGCCGAGGGTGCAGGAAGCCCTACCGAGATCAATCTGCGCCCGCATGACTTCGTCAACATGGGGCTGGCTCGGCACGGCGGCCTGCCGGTCGTCGTTGTCGGCGACATCGACCGCGGCGGGGTCTTCGCGGCGTTCCACGGCACGGTCGCGCTGCTCGGCCGCGAGGACCAGGCGCTCGTCTCCGGCTTCGTCGTCAACAAGTTCCGCGGCGATGCGGGACTGCTTGCGCCCGGTCTCGCGATGATCGAGAAGGCGACCGGCCGACCGGTGCTCGGCGTGCTGCCGTGGCTCCCCGATGTCTGGCTCGATGCCGAGGACGCACTGGATGTCGCCGCCCGTGGCGAGGCCGTACGGCCGGCGGCAGGCTCGCGGACGCTGCGTGTCGCCGTCGTTCGTTTCCCTCGGATCTCGAACTTCACCGACGTCGACCCGCTCGCCGCCGAGCCCGGCGTGGCCGTTACGTTCACGGCGTCGCCGTCCGAGCTGGCCGACGCCGACCTGGCGATCTTGCCAGGAAGTCGCGCGACTGTCGCCGACCTCGCGTGGCTGCGGTCGCGAGGCCTGGACCACGCGCTCCGTGCGCGGGCCCGCGACGGGCTTCCTATCCTGGGCATCTGCGGCGGCTACCAGATGCTGGCTCGCGAGATCGTCGACGACATCGAGTCGGGAGCCGGCACCGTGTCGGGCCTGGGGCTGCTCCCGGCGAGCGCGCGGTTCGCCGTGGACAAGGTGGTGGATCGGCCTGCCGGCGTGGCGTACGGCGTTCGTGTCGGCACGGCCTATGCGATCCACCACGGGCGCGTGACAGTGGCTGGCGACGCCGAGCCGTTTCTCGACGGATGCCGGTCCGGGGCGGTCTGGGGCACGTCCTGGCACGGCGTCCTCGAGGAGGACGCCTTCCGCCGAGCGTTCCTGCGGGACGTCGCGGCGACGGCAGCGTGCCACGGCTTCGTGGTCGCGCCCGACACGGAGTTCGCGGCCCTGCGCGAGCAGCGCATCGACCGGCTGGCCGACGCCGTCGCCGAGCACCTCGACGCCGCCGCCCTTCGGCGCCTGATCGACGCGGGTGCACCGGCCGGGCTGCCCTTCGTCGCTCCCGGAGCACCGTGACGGCGGCGCGACCGATGGCGCACGATGAGGTGATCATTCGGGATCTCAGTGGGCGAACGTCGAGATCACCATTCCGCGGGCGAGGGTGTGGAACGCCAGATTGAACGAGACCACGGCCGGGCTCGCATCGGCGGTGACGCCCAGCGACTCGGCGTCGACCGCGTGCACCACGAAGTAGTAACGGTGCGGCCGGTCGCCCTGCGGGGGTGCCGCGCCGGAGTAGCCGACCGAGCCGGTGTCGTTGCGTACCGAGAACGCGCCGGGAGGCAGCCCTGAGCCGTCGGCCGCGCCGGCTCCCCGGGGCAGAACAGTCGTGGTGGCGGGCACGTCGACCACCACCCAGTGCCAGAAGCCACTCGGCGTTGGGGCATCCGGGTCGAAGCACGTCACGACGTAGCTGAGGGTTCCGTCCGGGGCTCCGGACCAGCGCAGGTGCGGCGACACGTTCTCGCCCGGCATTCCCCAGTCGTCGAAGACATGGGCCGTGCTCATCGGCTCGCCGTCCACGAGGTCGTCGCTCTCGACCGTGAAGGTGCCGACGCGGGGAAGCAGCTCGTACGGGTCCGGGGCAACCGGCCGATCCAGCGACATTCGTCCTCCACTCCTTAGGCGTGATCGTGGCCGACGCTAGTGCGTCGTCAGTCATGAGCACATACCCAAATCCGACGTGTCGCTTGGCCCGGAGTGTCCGCTACAGGCAGGATCATGGCCGTGACGATCACCGAAGCACCCGAGAGCGTCCTTGACGCCCTCGGCGTGCTGCGCGAGCGGGTCGTCGCACTCCAGCTTCCACTGGAGTTGCCGAGTGCGCTCCAGGCACGCCGAACCCGGCGCGAAATCGTCGCCCAGCTCGACGACTACGTCCTGCCACGCCTGCGCGAGATCGACGCACCGCTGCTGGCGGTCGTGGGCGGATCGACGGGCGCCGGGAAGTCCACGCTGGTCAACGCCGTGGTCGGTCGGCCGGTGTCCGAGACCGGTGTGCTGCGACCGACCACGAGAGCACCCGTGCTCGTCTATCACCCCGACGAGGCCGAGTGGTTCACCGGCGACCGCATCCTCCCGGAGCTGGCCCGCGTGACGGCGAGTGATCTCGCAAAGCCAGGCGCCCTGAGCCTCGTGCCCGATGACGCCGTGCCGCAGGGCCTGGCCCTCCTCGACGCGCCGGACATCGACTCGGTGGTCACCGAGAACCGGCAGCTTGCCGGTCAGCTGCTGGCCGCGGCCGACCTCTGGCTGTTCGTCACGACGGCCGCACGCTACGCGGACGCCGTGCCCTGGGACTTGCTACGTGCCGCCGTCGAGCGCAGCGCCGCGGTGGCGGTCGTGCTCGACCGGGTGCCGCCGGGGGCGGAGGACGAGGTGCGCCGCCATCTCGCGGCGATGCTGTCCGAGCGCGGCCTGGGAAGCGCCCCACTGTTCGTGGTCGGCGAGGCCACGGTGGGTGACGACGGGATGCTGCCGGACGGACACGCCGAGCCGGTCGTGTCCTGGCTGCGTGACCTCGCCTCCGACACGGCCGCGCGAGCTGCAGTTGTGCGACGCACACTCGACGGTGCGGTCGGCGGGATCGTCCGCCGGTCGCCGCCGCTGGCCGAGGCGGCCGACGAGCAGCACGCCGCCGCCGGACGGCTGCGCACCGCGGCGGAGCACGAGTACTCCGAGGCGGTCGACGCGGTCACGACGGCTACCCGGGACGGGAGCCTGCTGCGCGGCGAGGTCCTGGCCCGCTGGCAGGACTTCGTGGGGACCGGCGAGTTCTTCCGCTCGCTGGAGGACACCGTAGGTCGGCTACGAGACCGCATCACGGCCTTCTTCCGTGGGAAGCCACAGCCCGCGGCCGAGGTCGAGGAGGCCATCGAGCACGGCCTGCAGGCTCTGCTGGTGGACGAGGCCGACCGCAGGGCCGAGCGGGTCGATGCCATCTGGCGGGCTGACCCGGCCGGACGCGGTCTGCTCGGCGACGACGACTTGTCCCGTAGCAGCGAGGACTTCGTGGACGCGGCCGCCGAGCAGGTGCGGGCCTGGCAGGGTGCCGTCCTCGACCTGGTCCGAACCGAAGGACAGGACAAGCGGTTCACCGCGAGGGCGCTGTCGTTCGGCGTCAACGGTCTCGGCATCGCGCTGATGATCGTCGTGTTCGCGTCTACGGCGGGACTGACCGGTGCCGAGATCGGCATCGCCGGGGGTACCGCGATCATCGGCCAGAAACTGCTCGAGGCGATCTTCGGTGACCAGGCCATCCGCCGCCTGGCCGAGGCAGCGCGGTCCGACCTTCGCCGGCGCGCCGATGCATTGCTGGCCGGCGAGAAGGTGCGGTTCACCGGCCGGCTCGATGGCCTGGGACTCGAGGTGGCGGCCGGGCAGGCGCTTCGCGAAGCACTCGTCCTGGTGGGTCGCGCCCGCGAGCGAGAGGCTGGCGAATGAAGCTCGTGCGCCGCCCTGCGCGGGTCGGCCTGCCCGAGCGGCTCGACGCGCTCGCCGTCGCAGTCGAGGACGCCAACGGCCGGCTTCCCGACGAGTTGGTCGACGGCGCCCGCGAGATCGTCAACCGGGCCGGCCAGCGCCGGCGACTCTCCACCGACCACACCGTCGTCGCGCTCGCCGGGGCCACCGGCAGCGGAAAGTCGTCTCTGTTCAATGCGGTGGCGGGGATCGAGCTGGCCAGGGTTGGCCTGCGGCGCCCGACCACGGCCGAACCGCTGGCGTGCGTGTGGGGCACTCAGGGTGTGACGCCGCTACTCGAGTGGCTGGGCATTCCGCTGCGCCACCGGGTGCCGAAGGAGAGTGTGCTCGACTCCGGTGCCGAGGACGCCCTCGACGGTCTCGTGATGCTGGACATGCCCGACCACGACTCCACCGACCATTCACATCAGGCGCAGGTCGACCGGCTGGTCGAGATGGTGGACCTGTTCGTATGGGTGATGGACCCGCAGAAGTATGCCGACGCGGTCGTGCACGAACGCTATCTACGGCCGCTCGCCGGCCATGCGGCCGTGACGGTCGTGCTCCTCAACCAGATCGACCTGTTGTCGCCGGCCGACGTCGAGCGGTGCGTGAACGACCTTCAGCGCCTGCTGGCCGAAGACGGCCTGCCGAAGGTGCCCGTCATCCCGCTCTCGGCGAAGACCGGTGCCGGCATAGACAGGTTCGTCTCCGTGTTGCGCGAGGCGGTGGCGCGGCGCCGCTCCGCCGACGAGCGTGTCGCCGCCGACGTCCGCGAAGCGGCCACGCGCCTACTGGCTGCCGCGGGAGGGGGCGAGCCCGCCGGTGTCGACGACACCGAACGGCGCCGGCTCGTCGATGCCCTCGCCGAGGCCGCCGGTGTCGATGTGGTGGCCAACGCGGTGGGTCGGTCGTTTACGCGGCGGGCTCGGGCAGCGACCGGGTGGCCGGTGACACGCTGGCTGGCCCAGCTGCGCCCGGACCCGTTGCGCCGCCTTCGGCTGGACCGGCAGGGCATCGACGCGCAGCTCGCACGGACGTCATTGCCCGCTTCGACACCGGTCCAGCGCGCCCGGTCCGACTCCGCGGTCAGGCGGCTGGGTGACGCCGCCGCCGGTGGCGTCACCGGTCCGTGGATGACGAGAGTCCGGTCTGTCGCAAACGCCGCCGGAGCGCGGTTGCCCGACGCACTGGACCAGGCTGTTGCCGGAACCGACCTGCAGGTCGAGAAGCGGCCTCGCTGGTGGTCCGCCGTCGGTGCGGTGCAGTGGCTGGCGTTCGCGGCTCTTCTGGTGGGTGGGCTGTGGCTGCTGGCCTTGGCCGTCGTGGCCTGGCTCCGGCTGCCCGAGATTCCCACGCCGGAGTGGGGCACGCTGCCGTGGCCGACCCTGTTGCTCCTCGGGGGCGCGATCGTCGGCGTCGTCCTCGCCGTCATCAGCAGGTTTGCGGCGGGCGTTGGTGGCCGGCGTCGCGCTGAGTCGGTGCGGCGACGGCTTCGCGACGCCGTGGGGACGGCGGCGGACGAGGTCGTCCTCGCACCGGTCAACGCCGAGCTCGACCGGCTCCGGTCGTTCGTGGCGGCCGCGAGGGTTGCCAAGGGCTGACGGCGGTCGCCGCTCGGCCTTCCACAGCTGGACCCGGTACGTCCCGGCCGTCCACAAGTGCTCGTCCGCCGGTCGCCCCGGCACACCTGACGTGAGCACGCTCGTCGCCGTCCACACACCAGCTTGAGCGCGCAGGAGGCGCCCCGATGAGCGAGGCAATCGTCACCCTGGTCGGCAACATCGCCAGCGATGTCCGAACCATCACGTCCGAACGCGGCACGGCGATCACCACCTTCCGGTTCGCCCAGACACCACGCCGCATCGACCGGAACACCGGCCGGTGGGGCGACGGTCCCACGTCCTTCTACAGCGTCACGTGCTGGCGCACCCTGGCCGAGCACTGCGAGAAGTCGCTGCACAAGGGCGACCCGGTCGTCGTCTACGGCCGGTTGCGGATCCGTGACTGGAAGAACGACGACGGCCGCATGGGCCGTGACGCCGAGGTCGACGCGATGACCGTCGGTCACGACCTGGTCCGCGGCACGACCGAGTTCACCAGGGTCAGGCGGGAGCGGGTCGAGCAGGGCGACGAGGCAGAGCTCGCGACGGCGATGCGGATGGAGCTCCTCGTCGAGGAGCAGTCCCGTGCTGCCGGTGAGATTCCCGAGCCCGACGACTCTCCGGGGGCCGAGCCCGACAACTCTCGGCCGAGCGGGTTCGGTGCGGGAGGCGGGACACGCGAACGGGCCGCCTGAGCGCCGGACGAGGGACCGCCGGATTTCGGGCCGGGGTCGACGGCACCGTAGGCTGGGCCGCGCTATGGCGGAGTTCATCTACTCGATGCGCAAGGCGCGCAAGGCGCACGGCGACAAGGTCGTTCTCGACGACGTCACCCTCCACTTCCTGCCCGGAGCCAAGATCGGCGTCGTCGGCCCGAACGGCGCCGGGAAGTCGAGCGTGCTGCGGATCATGGCCGGCCTAGACCAGCCGTCCAACGGCGACGCCACGCTGAGCCCGGGCTACACCGTTGGCATGCTCCAGCAGGAGCCGCCGCTGAACGAGGACAAGACCGTGCTCGGCAACGTCGAGGAAGGCGTTGCCGAGACCAAGGCGATGCTCGAACGCTTCAACGAGATCGCCGAGAAGATGGCGGTCGAGTACTCCGACGAGCTGCTGAACGAGATGGGCAGGCTGCAGGAGCAGCTCGACCACCGGGGCGCGTGGGATCTCGACTCCCAGCTCGAGCAGGCCATGGACGCGCTGCGCTGCCCCCCGGGCGACGCCGACGTCTCCGTGCTCTCCGGCGGGGAGCGTCGCCGCGTCGCGCTGTGCAAGCTGCTGCTCCAGCAGCCGGACCTGCTCCTGCTCGACGAGCCCACCAACCACCTCGACGCCGAGAGCGTCCAGTGGCTCGAGCAGCACCTCGAGAAGTACCCTGGCTGCGTCGTCGCGGTTACGCACGACCGGTACTTCCTCGACAACGTCGCCGAGTGGATCCTCGAGCTCGACCGCGGCCGTGCGTACCCCTACGAGGGCAACTACTCCACCTACCTGGAGACCAAGGCCGCCCGGCTCAAGGTCGAGGGCGCCAAGGACGCCAAGCGGCAGCGGCGGCTGCGCGAGGAGCTCGAATGGGTCCGCTCGAACGCCAAGGGCCGCCAGACGAAGCAGCGCGCCCGCCTCGAGCGCTACGAGGAGATGGCTACGGAGGCGGAGAAGGCTCGCAAGCTCGACTTCGACGAGATCCAGATCCCGCCCGGCCCGCGGCTGGGCAACGTGGTGGTCGAGGCCGAGGGCCTCGCCAAGGGCTTCGGCGACCGGATCCTCATGCACGACGTGTCGTTCTCCCTGCCACGCAACGGGATAGTCGGCGTCATCGGCCCGAACGGCGTCGGCAAAACAACGCTGTTCAAGATGATCATCGGCGACGAGCAGCCCGACGCCGGCACGTTGCGGATCGGCGAGACCGTCCGGCTGTCCTACGTCGACCAGAGCAGGGCCGGCATCGACCCGGTGAAGAACGTGTGGCAGGTGGTCTCCGATGGCCTGGACCACATCAAGGTCGGCCAGGTGGAGATGCCGAGCCGCGCGTACGTGGCGGCATTCGGCTTCAAGGGGCCCGATCAGCAGAAGCCCGCAGGCATCCTCTCCGGCGGAGAACGCAACCGGCTCAACCTTGCGCTGACGCTCAAGCAGGGCGGCAACCTGATCCTGCTCGACGAACCGACGAACGACCTCGACGTCGAGACGCTGCAGTCACTGGAGCACGCCCTGCTGGAGTTTCCCGGCTGCGCCGTCATCACCTCTCACGACCGGTGGTTCCTCGACCGCGTCGCCACGCACATCCTGGCGTGGGAGGGCGATGATGAAGACCCCTCCACGTGGTTCTGGTTCGAGGGCAACTTCGAGTCCTACGAGAAGAACAAGATCGAGCGACTCGGAGCCGACGCCACGCGGCCGCACCGCGTGACCTACCGCAAGCTCACGCGCGACTAGCTTCTCCGCGCTGGAGCACGCAGGTCACGTGTCGCCGAACCACGATGCAGGACGTAGCCCCACACGGCCAGGGCGAGCATCGGACCCCAGAACCAGAACGGGAAGATCAGCGCGGACGTCAGCGCATCACCCGCACCCTTTTCTGCGAACATCCGGATCATCGGCACCGCGGAGACGCACAGGATCGCCGCGACGATGCTGCCCGGGGCCGAGGCCAGCCACACCGGGACCGGGCGCCCGGCTACGAGCGGCATCCAGCGGGGGAAGACCTCGCCCCACGGCCGGATCAACCCGATGGTCAGGATCATCCCGGCCCACGCGCCGGATGACAGGAGCAGACCCCAGATCCGGGTGTCCGGCGGGAGAGCGTCGCTCGGCACGCCGGACGGCCACGGCGTGAGCCAGGTCAGCCGGAGCGCGGCGTAGGGCACAGGGCCGAGCGCGGCGAGGACGGTGATCGTCCGACGGTGGCGGAGCACCCAGCGGCCGGGGGCGTCGAGCGCTCCGCCGTCACGCATCGCCGTCCCGCCGACCAGTGCCCAGAGCAGCACGGCGACAGTCAGCCCGAGCACCACCCCGATCGAGGCCAGTTCCTCAGCCAGCCCTGCGATGTTCCTTCCGAGGGTGACCCATGCACTTACGGGGAGGACGCCGGCCGCGAACACCGCCGAGGCGGCCGCCACGACTCCCCCGACGACCCAGCGACCCACCCGTGACGTACGGACCACCTGAACGCCCAGGACCACTGCTCCGGCCGGGACCAGCAACGCCACCAGGTACCCGGCCATGACGATCGCCTGCTCGCTGAGCAGGCCGACACCGACGACGAGGGTGAACACCAGCCCGAACCCGCCTATCAAAGCGTCGGTCAACCGCCGGGACCGTCCGCGGCCCGTGGTGAGGGCCGCGGCCGCCACCACGACGCCGGCCACGCACCCGCCTAGCAGCAGGGCGGCCGTCGCGCGCGGCGGCAACGCCGCTCCGAGCAGGGTGCGCTGCGGCGAAAGCGACGAATCGGGGTCGGCGAACGGGTTTGTCGACGGGACCACGAGCCAGGCGCTCGACACTACGGCGAACACGAGGCTGACCAGCCCGGCCAGGGCCGGGATCAGCCGGCCGCGCGGCACCGGCTGGGGCGTCCCGGCGGCGGTTCTGGGGTCGAGGGAGCGCACGGTGGCCATGGCAGTTCCTCTCTGACGGTGACGTTCGGTCAGCTCCACGGTCGCGCCGCGACCCGGCTCGGGCGTCCCCCGCACGGGTGATCGACGATCGCGCGCGGGTGATCGGCGCCGTTCGTCAACGACCTGGTGGACCGTCCGGGCGTAGCGGAACCAGGCCCGTCTGGTAGGCGATGACGACGGCCTGCGTCCGGTCCCGCGCGCCGAGCTTGCCCAGCAGCCGGGACATGTGGGTGCGCACGGTCTCGACACCCAGGATCAGTTCGGCCGCGATCTCGGCGTTCGTCAGCCCCTGGGCGACCAGCGTCAACACCTCGTGCTCGCGCTGCGTCAGCTCCGGTCCGTCGTATCCGTCCGTCGGATCGGCGTGCTGCAGGGCGAGGTCACGCACCGCCTGAGGGAACACGATGCTCTCGCCAGCGGCGACGGTCCTGACGGCGGTGATGATCGCGTCGGCGCGGGCTCGTTTGAGGATGAACCCGGACGCCCCGGCACGGAGCGCGGCGAAGACGTAGTCGTCGGAGTCGAACGTCGTCACAACGAGCACGCGCGGCGGATCGGGCAGGGCGAGCACGTGTTCTGTGGCGCGGATGCCGTCGATGCCGGGCATCCGGACGTCCATGCACACGATGTCGGGGTGATGCCGTCGGGTCTCCGCCAACGCCTCGGCCCCGTGACCGGCCTCGCCGACGACCACGATGTCGGGCTCGGACTCCAGGATGGTGCGCAAGCCCTGCCGAACGAGCGGTTCGTCGTCGGCGAGCAGCACGGTGATCGGCTCAGCCATCAACGCTCCCCGCCGGCAACCGCGCGTCGAGCACCCAGACCGGGCCCTCGGCGCCGACGGCCAGGTGCCCGCCGAAGACTGCTACCGTCTCGCGCAGCCCGGCCAGGCCGTGACCGTCGCGACGCCGCGGTGGGTGCGCGCCGGTCGGATTCCGGGTGCGGATGACGACGTCGCCGGCTTCCCGGCTCACGCGCAGGCCGACCGGCCCTGGCCCGGCGTGCTTGGCGGCGTTGCTCAACGCCTCGGCGCAGATCCGGTAGGCGGCGCGCGACAGCGGGCCGGGAATCCGCAGGTCCGAGTCCACGTCGATCTCGAGCGTCATGCCAAGGTCACGGTGCCGTGCGATCAGGCCGGGCAGGTCCGCCAACGTGGGCTCGGGATTCCGGGCCGCCGCGTCGTGGCGCAGCATGCCCAGCACCTGGTCGAGCTCGGCGACCGCGTTGGCAGCGAGTGATTGGATCGACGTCAGCGCTGCGGCGGCCTTATCGGTGTCGTGCCGGAGCACCCGCTCGCCGGCCACCGCCTGCAGCGAGATTGCGCTCAGCGCATGCCCGACGCCGTCATGCAGGTCGCGGGAGAGCCGCCGGTACTCCTGCTCGCGCCGCAGCCGTCGCTCGGCAGCCGCGAGCCGGTCCGCCCCGCTCGACCCGAGCAGGAGGGGCGCGGACCATCGGGCGCTCAGTCCTCCGCCGACGACGATGACGACGGCCACCAGCACGGCCGCCACCGCCGCGCCGCCGAGGAGGAGCCACCCGCCCGCGGACACCGGACGGTCGATCCGGCGCAGCACATCGACGGCCTCGACGCCGCCGACGAACGCCACCATGCCACCCACAACCAGGGCGGACATTGCGATCGCCAGTCCGGCGATGGCGCCCAGCACCTGGTGCACGAACGTCCAGAGCGCGGTCCGCCAGCGATGCTCCCACCGCATCGGCTCCGGCACGGTCACCTCTACCGAGCCGAGCAGCGTCTGCGCGGCGGCGACCTGCACCTCACGGATTCCGGGCAGCAGACCGACCACGGCCATCAGCACGAGTGCCAGGACGATCGGTGCTCGCAGGCCGGTGTCCGCCTCGCCCTGCGGCGACGACAACAGCGCGGCGAGCGTCAGGAACGCCAACGCGATCGAGCCCCCGATCAGCAGGTACACCGTCCGGCGCACCACCCACCGCCCGCTCATCGTGTCGGTCACCGTTTCATGGTGCCAGGACGTCCACGGCCGGATGACCGCCGACGACCGCGCCGACGAAGAGGGCGGCGGGAACCGCGAAGACTGTGAACACGAGGGCCAGCCGGGCGATCGACGGCAGCCGCATCAGTCCCGCGTAGAGAGCGAGCAGCACCGCGCAACACAGCACCTGCCATGACAGCTGGCTTGCAGGCACCAACCCGCGGGCGCAGCCGACCACCCAGAGGACCGTCGACGCGCTCCACGCTCCCAGGCCGACCCGATACGCGACCGCCGGTCCGAACCGGACGGCGAACGTCCGGTCGCCGGCGCCCAGGTCGGCGGCGTGGTCGATGACCGTGGTCGGAACGTAGAGCGCCACGCCGATCAGCGTGCCGGCTACTGCCAGGACGGGCGGATAGTCGAGTGGAGCGTGGTGCAACGACCACCCGCACAGTGGCGCGAGAACGCCCACGGCCAGCGCGTTCGCCACGACATCCGCCCCCGGGCGGCCCTTCAGTCGCAGCGGTGGCGCACTGTACGCCCAGCCGAGCGCCAGCACGCCCGCCGTACCCAGCAGCATGGGGCCGCCCACGGCGGCAGCCACCACCAGCGACGCCGCGCCGAAGCCGACCTGGAGGCGGACCAGCTCGCGATCGCCGATCGCGCCGGTGACGGCGGGTGCCGTGGCCTTGCGCGGGTTGACCCGGTCGGTGGTGACGTCGTGCCGGTCGTTCATCGCCAGCACCGCACCCCACACGAGCGGACCGAGTACGAGAGCAGCGGCGACGTGCCGAAGCACCTCTCCGTCCGGCGGCAGCCATGACCCCGAGGCGAGCACGTGGCCGAACATCGCCGGTCCCAACGACACCGGCCAATACCAGGGCCGCAGCACCGCGAGCACGGTGACGACGGCAGGCCGGCGGCGCCTCGGAGCGCTGGCCGGTGTGGCGGCGGATGCGGTGTCCGGAGAGGTGAGCGTCACCCCTCCACCGTCGCCGGCGACGGACACCCCAGCATCCCCTGCACGGGTGATGCGCCCGATCGCGCGGGTGAATCCCGTGCCTTCTCCGGGCGGGACCCGTCATTGCTGTTGACGACCGTGCGGCAGGATGGGCCGGTGCCCCGTCACGTCACCCAGGTCCCCCTTCGCTGGGCCGACCTCGACGCACTCGGCCACGTCAACAACGTGGTCTACCTGCGGTATCTGCAGGAGGCACGCGTCGACATGCTCTTCGTACACGCCGCCCGGCACGGAGCCGAGAAGCTGGCCGGCGGCGTCGTGGTCTCCCGGCACGAGATCGGCTACCGAGCCCCGCTGCACTTCCGGCCGGCTCCGGTGCGGGTCGAGACATGGGTCGCCGACGTCCGGGCCGCCTCGTTCACGCTGGGGTACGAAGTGCTGGACGAGTCGCCGTCGGGGGAGCGCACCGTGTACGCGGTCGCCTCGTCGGTCCTGGTGCCGTACGACCTGGCCGACGGACGGCCGCGGCGGGTCGCTCCGGAGGAGCGCGCCGTGCTCGAGGCGTTCTACGAACCAGACGGCCCGGCACCCCGAAGGGCCGCCTGATGCGCCACGCTTTCGAGTGCGCCGTGCGGTTCGACGACCTCGACTCCTACGGCCATGTCAACAACGTGACCTTCGCCGAGTACCTGCAGGAGGCTCGGATCGACTTCGCGCACCGGCATCTGGCCGGGGCGATGGAGCCGCACGAGGGCGCCGTCGTCGCCCACCAGTCCATCGACTACGTCCTGCCCGTGCCGTTTCGGACCGAGCCGATCCGCGTCGAGGTCTGGGTGACCCGGATCGGCACCTCGTCGTATGACGTTGCCTACGACGTGCGCGACGGCACCGTCGTGTTCGCACGTGCGACCGGTGCCCTGGTGGCGTACGACGTGATCGCACAGAAGCCCCGCCCGCTCAGCGAGGCGGAGCGTTCCGCCCTGACGATGTTCCTCGAACCGTGACGCTCCTGGTGCCGCAGCACCCTGCTGCAGCCGCCGATCTGGCGACCTTCGCCCGGCGGGTCGCCCGGTTCGAGGCGGATGCGGTCATCCGGATCATCGCCGATGGCGCCGTGGCGGGTTGCTTCGCCGAGACGCCCTTCGACGCCCTGGCGTTGCGCGCGGTCGCGTTGGCCGAGTCGCTGTCCGCCGACGTCGTGGTGGAGGCGGGGACGCTCGCTGCGCGTGCCGTCGGTGAGGACGGCGAGGTGGAGCTTCCCCCGGCCCTTCCCGCGTTGCGGTGGACCAGCAGCCTGCCACCCCGGTCCGGATGGACGGAGCTGGCCCGGCTGCCGTGGATGGCGGTGGACTCGATGGTCGCGGACGGCGTCGCCGAGTTCCGCCGCCGTGGGCCGGAGGTGACCGCCGGGCGAGCGCTGCGCGAAGGCCGCGCCGCCCTCGAGGCCCTGGCTGCGGAGATCTGGGAACGCGAGCTGGCGGCGGGCATCCCGCTTCGGCTGGCACACGCCGCGGAGTCGTACGGCTTCCTCGGCGATGGTGAGGTCGTGCTGCGAAGCGTCGGACCGTGGTGGCGGCTCGACGCCCCTCATGGCTCGATCCTGGCCCGTCGTGGGCTGGCGCTCTTCGCGCTGTGAGCCGGGCGGTCAGGTAGCCAGCCAGGCGGCCGCGTCGGACGGGAGCAGGCCGTCGACGAGCGGGACACTCGTCACCAGCACCCGGGAGTGCTCGGGCAGCTCGACCGGCGACGAGCCCAGGTTGACGGCGCACGCGAACTCGGGCTCCCGGGCGAAAGCGAGCACATCCGACCCCCGGTCGGAGAGCCAGCGAAGCGTGCCGTCACCGAGGGCCGGGAGCTCCCGGCGCGCCCGCAGCAGCTGACGGTAGAGCTCCAGCATGGAGCCGGGGTCGTCGCGCTGCGCCTGAACCGAGTAACCCCCCCAACCGGGCGGCTGGGGCAGCCAGGACCCGTCCACGCCGAAGCCGTACGACGGGCCGCGCACGAGCCAGGGCAGGGGGACCCGGCATCCGTCCCGGCCACGCTTGGTGTGGCCGGAACGTTTCCAGATCGGGTCGCGCAGAGCGGCCTCCGGCAGGTCGAGCACCTCGGGGAGGCCGAGCTCCTCGCCCTGGTAGACGTAGGCACCGCCGGGCAGGGCGAGCATGAGCATTGCCGCGGCACGGGCCCGCCGCACACCCAGCGCGAGATCGACCGGACCGGGCTCCGTCAGGCGCTGGACGCCGACCAGCGCCCTGGTCTCCTTCCGGCCATAGCGAGTCGGATGCCGTTCGACGTCGTGGTTCGAGAGCACCCAGGTGGACGGTGCTCCGACGGAGCCGATCACGGCGAGCGAGGAGTCGATCGTGGCCCGCAGCTCCGGCGCCGACCACGGTGCCCGGAGGTAGTCGAAGTTGAAGGCGCTGTGCAGCAGTCCGGGCCGAACGTATCGGGCCAACCGGTCGGGCCGGTCGACCCACGCCTCGGCTACGAAGACCCGGGGCGGGTCGTAGCCGTCGGCGACCTCCCGCCACGCGCGGTAGATCTCGTGTAAACCGTCGCGATCCCAGTACGGATGTTCCTCGATGTGCGGTGCCTCCAGCAGACTCTCGTCGTCGTAACCGAGATCCGGCAGGCCGGGCTTCTTGACCAGGCCGTGCGCCACGTCGATCCGGAAACCGTCGATACCTCGGTCGAACCAGAACCGCAGGACGTCGGTGAACTCCTCGCGTACCTCCGGGTTCGACCAGTCCAGGTCGGGCTGCGTGGTGTCGAACAGGTGCAGGAACCACTCGCCGGGCGACCCGTCACGTTCGGTGACCCGACTCCAAGCCGGGCCCCCGAACACGCTGCGCCAGTCGTTCGGCGGTAGGTCGCCGCCCGGGCCACGCCCGTTCCGGAAGATATAGCGGGCCCGCTCCACCGAGCCGCGACCGGCCGCGAGCGCCGCCGCGAACCACCGGTGCCGGTGCGACGTGTGGTTCGGGACGATGTCCAGGATGACCCGTAACCCTTGGGCGTGGGCGTCGCGTATGAGCACGTCCGCACCGGCCAGCGTGCCGAACTCCGGTGCGATGTCGCGGAAGTCGGCGACGTCGTAGCCCCCGTCGTTCATCGGCGACGGGTACCACGGCGTGATCCACAGCGCGTCGGCGCCGAGGTCACGCAGATACGGCAGTCGTGACCTGATGCCGGCGATGTCGCCGACGCCGTCGCCGGTCCCGTCGGCGAAGGATCGGATGTACACCTGGTAGATGACGGCGTCGCGCCACCAGTCGCGTCGGGGATCAGTCACGCGCGGCAGCCTACGGAGTGTCCTCGAGTCGGCCGTCACGCAGGTGCAGCACGCGGTCGGCGAAGGACACCAGCGCCGGGTCGTGGGTGGCGACGCGGGCGATCGCAACCCGCTGCTGCTGGCCGCCGGAGAGCTCCGCGGGCCTTTGATCGGCGTGGCCGGCGAGGCCGACGGTCGTCAGCAGCTCCGTGATCCGCTCCTCGCGCTCGGCGGCTCGCCGGCGGAGCATGCGCAGCGGCACCCCGGCGTTCTCGCGCGCGGACGGGAAGGGCAGCAAGCCGAAGGACTGGAAGACGAAGCCGATCCGCTCTCGCCGCAGCCGTAGGAGGCGGCGCTCGTCCAGATCGCCGAGCTTCTGGCCATCGACCACGACCTGCCCGTCGTCGGGCCGTCCAGGCCACCGATGACGTTGAGCCGGGTGGTCTTGCCCGAACCCGACCGGCCGACCAGCGCCGCCACCTCACCGGCCGGTCGCGAAGGCCCAGGGTCGAGACGAACTCGCTCGGCAGCTGGACCCGTCCGGTGCGGTCGTGCACGGCGTACTCCTCGGCGATGACCCGCTCGTGGCCCTCGGCCGTCAGCTCGGTGCGGCGCCGGACCTCGCTGGACGTCCGACCGTCCCTGATCGCCACCGTCCTGTCGCATCACCCGATCAGGAGGGGGACAGTGGGGCCGATTTCGTAACGAAGCTGTTCCAGGGCCTACCCAGTGGCGAGGTCAGTCCTCGAACGTGTTGACCAGCGAATGTGCCGCACGCTCGAGGTAGTCCCAGAGCATTGCGTGCTGGGCCGGCGCGAGGTCGAGCTCGTCGACGGCATCCTTCATGTGCAGCAGCCACCGGTCGCGGGCTGCCGGATTGACCTTGAACCTGGCATGGCGCATCCGTAACCGTGGATGCCCACGCTGCTGGGAGTACGTTCCGGGGCCGCCCCAGTACTGCTCCAGGAACATCCGCAGCCGTTCCTCCGCGCCGGCCAGGTCGGGTTCGGGATAAAGCGGACGGAGCGCCGGATCCTCCGCGACGCCCTGGTAGAAGCGGTGCACGAGCCGCCGGAACGTCTCGTGCCCGCCGACGGCGTCGTAGAAGGTCTCGACCTGCTCACTCACGGACCCCATTGTCGCAAGCGCGGGTGACAGCCCGCTCTCGCGGGCCACGGGCGTGCGCGGCAGGATGGGCATCGTCCACCAGCAACATCGACATATGGAGGCGCCCGAATGGCCGCGACCCGTACCGCCACGACACACTGGGAAGGCTCCTTGTTCGACGGTGCCGGACAGGTCACGCTCGACTCGTCCGGGCTGGGGACGTACGACGTCACCTGGGCCGCTCGAACCGAACAGCCCGGGGGCCGCACGTCGCCGGAGGAACTGATCGCGGCGGCACATTCGTCCTGCTTCTCGATGGCGTTCTCGAACGGCTTGGCCAAGGCGGGAACGCCTCCGGCGTCGTTGCAGACGAGGGCCGATGTCACGTTCCAGCCGGGTGAGGGAATCACCGGCATCAAGCTGACGGTCCGCGGCGAAGTGCCGGGCATGAGCGCCGAGGACTTCCTGGCCGCGGCCGAGGAGGCGAAGGAAGGCTGCCCGGTGAGCCAGGCCCTCAAGGGCACGACGATCACCCTGGACGCGGCCCTGGCCTAGCCCTCCTGGGGCGGGCGGCTCGGCACCACCTGCGGTATCTGTACGCCCTCAGCGTCGAAGACCCGCTTGATCCGCTCGCGGAGCTCGCGGGCGATCTTCCACTGCTGCAGCGGCTGGGTCTTCACCACCACCCTC
>JBKPCP010000086.1:0-10824 GCA_046727475.1 Actinomycetota bacterium
CTCGGTTGCGGTGCTGACGACCTCCTACCTCGCCGGCGCCATCCCCTTCTCTCAGATCGTTGCCAGGTTCACGAGCACCATCGATCTCCGCGACCATGGGGTCGGCACAGTGTCGGCTAGCGGCCTGAAGGACGTCGCCGGCGTCGGGCCAGTCATCGTTGCCGGAGTGCTCGACGTCGCGAAGGGCACTATCGGGCCGCTCCTGGCAGGCGCGCAACAACGCCCGACCCTGGCCACGATTGCCGGCGCCGTTGCGGTAACCGGTCACAACTGGTCACCGTTCCTGCGCGGAGCGGGCGGCCGCGGGATCTCACCGGCGATGGGTGCACTGCTGGTCGTGGCGCCGGAGGGCGCCGCCGTACTGCTCGCGGGCGTTGCCGCCGGCCGCGCCCTCGGTGAGACCGCACTCGGCGCGCTGGCGGCATACGCCGCACTCGCACCCGCTCTGGCTCGGACGCGCGGCCACGCCGGCCGGGTCACGGCAGCAGCCGTCCTCGCCCCCATTGTCGTCAAGCGCCTGGTCGGCAACCGGCGCCCCACCGCGCCGAGAACGTACCTATGGCGGCTGTTTCTCGACCGTGATCAGTGCAGCAAGTCGTAATTTCGGCGTGCCATGAGCGTTGTCGTCGTGACCGACACGACCGCGTCGGTGGACCCGAGGTTGGCGACGGAGTGGGGGATCCGTCTCGTTCCGCTGACCGTGACGGTGGCGGGCCGGTCCTACCGGGACGACGAGATCGACGTCTCCACCCTGGCAGGGGCCAGGGCGACCACTGCTGGACCACCGCCAGGTGACTTCCTTGCCGCGCTTGAGGATGCTCCCGCCGGCGCGGTGGTCGTGACGGTCGCGGGGTCGTTGAGCAGCACGAATGCAGCAGCGCGCGTGGCGGCGTCGTTGACCGACGTTCCGGTCGAGGTCGTGGACAGCACATCTGCGGCGGGAGGGCAGGCCCTGGTCGTGCTGGCTGCCGTCGACCGTGCCGCGCGCGGTGGCGACGTGCGTGAGGTCGGCGACGCGGCGCGGGCAGCAGCGAAGGAGGTGCGGCTCGTGGGATGCCTGGACTCACTTGACGGACTCGCCCGCAGTGGCCGAGTGCCCGGCATCGCAGCACTTGCGGCCCGGAAGGCTGGGCTCCAGTTCATGTTCTCGCTGCAGGACGGGTCGATCAGGCCGATGATGCCTGCGGCGAGTCGCGCGGCAGCCTTCGATCGAATGGTCCAAGTGTGCGTCTCGTCGAGGCGGGCGGGACTCGTCGCCGACATCGTCGTACTCGGCCAAGCACCGGAGCTCGAAGAGCGGCTCCAGCGCGCCGTCGGCTCCCAACAGCTCACGGTCGGGCGCCAATTCGTCGGTACGTTCGGATCAGCAGTCACTCTCTACACAGGGCCGGGCGTGGCCGGGCTTGCCTGGCGCTGGCGGTGATCAGCGGACGTCCGGTCCATCCTCGATTGACCGCACAAGGGTGCGGTGATACACATCGAGCACGGGCTGAGGCAGCTCGGGGGGTTTGCTCGACATTGGGGGGTCAGATGAAGCGCTTCGTCATGCGCGCCTTGATCGTCGTGGCTGCGACCGTGGGCGTCATGTTCGCTCAGGTTGCACCGGCGTCGGCCACCGTGCACGAGATCGTGGGCCAGTGGTGCTCGGGGCAGGAGCCGCTGGGCCCGCCCGGGGTCTCGGGAGGAAGTCGGGCGGACAACTTCGCGGAGCCGCTGGAAGCATCCGGCGTCATCGAGGGCATCGTTCCCTTCCGGGACGGTTTCCTCGTCAAGTTCAACTACGACAACCCGAACGCGAAGGTTGTCGGAACTGGCGTGTTCGTGGTCATCGGCGAGATCGAGGGACAGCCGCTCTACCTCGAACTGATCGCGCCCGATCCCTCGTTCCCGGCATTCCAGTACTGCCCCCGCTTGGTTGCCGGCTGACACGCAGCCGTGGCGCACGTGCTGCCGCGGGGTTGCGCCGGACACCGCCGCCCGATGCGGTGGGCAACGTCGACGTTGTCGGCCGGTTTGTTGGCCGTTCAGGTGACGCGTCGGCGGATCCACCAGAAGCAGAACCCGGCGAGGAGTACGGCGATGGCGACGAAGATGCCGGTTTCGGTCCACTGCAGGGGCCAGAAGTGGTCGGCGGGGTGGTAGGTGAGCTCTTGGCGCAGGCCGAGGGTGCCGAGCCATTCCTGGCACGCGTATGCCGGGGCGTCCATCCCGCAGGTTTGCGGGTCGGCTGGTCCGGAGAAGACCTCGCCAGTTGGGGTGATGGTCTGGTTGGACAGGATCCAGGCAGCGGGCACGTTTTCGCTACCAACCACTGTCATCTCATTACCCGTACTGATCATCACCGCATCCAGTGACGAGGTGTCCAGCAAGTTCGTGTCGTGGCTGGCGGACCACAGATGTGCCCGGATCCATTCCCCCATCGAGAAGACGGCGGCGATGTAGATGGCGAGGGTGGCTGCCATCGCGGGGACGGTGCGGCGGATGAGCATGCCGAGGGTGACGCCGAGGATGAACGCGAACAATGCGTAGCCGATCGGGACGATGCCGCGGGCCCCGTAGATCAGGGGGGTGATCCGGTCACCGGTCGCGTCGTCGATGCGGTGTGCCCAGGAGGTGACCGCCCAGCTGAGCAGCCCAACGGTAGCGGCCGACGCTCCGCCGACGATCGCCAGCTTGGTGGCCAGCCAGCGGGTACGGGTGACCGACTGGTTCCACGCGAGGCGGTGGGTGCCGGTTTCCAGTTCGCGGGCGAGCAGCGGGGCGCCCCAGAAGAGGCCGATCAGGGCCGGGACCACGTACGTGATCGCGGTGGCGAGGTCGTAGACGGTGCCGTTGGTGCCAACCCTGACCTCGCGGAGGAAGTTGTCGATCGCGTTAGCGCAGTCGACTTGGCAGGCCGCGACGTTGGCGGCGGCGTAGGCGTCTGCGATGCTGCGGCCGGTGATGATCAATGCGACGCCGAGGGCGGCCAGCGCGCCGACGGTGATCCAGGTCTGGGTACGGAACTGCCGCCAGGTGAACCAGATCATGGCGTCGTCTCCAATGCGAGCCGGGGGTCGGCGGCCTTCTGCGACATGTAGGCCAGCACGAGGTCTTCGAGGGTGAGCTGTTCGACGGTGAACGACGGGTCGTCGAGCGGGCTGGTGCTGCGCACGATCAGGGTGGACTGCCGGTCGGTGTGGCTGTCCTCGATCACCTCGACGCTTGTCGGGAGGTCGGCGAGGTCGCGGCGGGCACCGGTGAGCCGGTAGTGGCTGGCCAACAGGTCGTCGACCTCGCCGGCGACACGGACCCGGGAGGCGACCAGCACGATCAGGTAGTCGCAGACGCGTTCCAGGTCGGAGACCAGGTGCGAGGACAGGATGACGCTGGCGCCGTGATCGGCGATGAACGCCATCAGGCTTTGCAGGAACTCTCGCCTCGCGAGGGGGTCGAGGCTGGCCACGGGTTCGTCGAGGATGAGCAGTTCAGGTCGTTTCGCGATGGCCAGTGTCAGGGCGAGCTGGGCGCGTTGCCCGCCGGAGAGCCTCCCGGCCTTCTGATCCGGGTCGAGGCCGAGCTTGGTGATCCGGTCATTGGCTAGCTGCTGATCCCAGCCGGGGTTCGTATGGGCTCCAAAACGCAGATGGTCGGCGATGGACAGCCCCGTGTAGGTAGGCGTCTCCTGGGCGACGAAGCCGACCCTGGCCAGCTGAGCGGCACCGGACGCCGGTCACTCGCCGAGCACCTCGATGCTGCCGGCTGTGGGCGGCAGCAGGCCCACCGCGATGTGCAGCAAGGTCGTCTTGCCTGCGCCGTTCGGACCGACCAGACCGACGACTCGACCAGGCGGGATGGCAAGGGTGCAGTCGGACAACGCCACGCGTCGTCCGTACCGCTTCGTCAGGCCCTCGGTCTGCAGCGCAGGGCTGGTCATGCGGACTCCTCTATCGGGGCACGGAAGGTGGTCACGAACAAGGCCTCGATGCTCTCGTCGTCCAGTCCGGCCGAGCGCGCCTTGGCCAGCCAGGCACTCAACTCCTCGCGCAGTGGGCCGTGGGCGGCCAGCGACTGGTCGGCCAGGGTTCGGGTGACGAAGGTGCCTACTCCGGGGCGCCCTGCGACCAGGCCCGCGTATTCGAGTTCCCGGTAGGCCTTGAGCACCGTGTTTGGGTTGATGGCCACCTTCGCCACTACATCCTTGACCGTGGGCAGTTGGTCCCCCTCGGTCAGCAGTCCCAGCCGCATCGCCTGGCGCACCTGCTGGATCAGCTGCATGTACGGGGCGACGCCGGAGCGGCCGTCGAGGTGAAACTCGATCACCCTCAACTCTCATTCATCTAGGTTCCTAGTACTATAGACCGCAGCGAGCCCACGTCAAGGGGTGCGTGTAATGGCCCAGCGGAGTTTGACTCTGCGCCGGCTACAAGCTGCACCCGCACGGCAGCTGCCGTGCGGGTGCAGTTCGGGGACGATGCGGCGGACGAGCGCGAGATGCGGGTCGTCAATTCACCGGGGCGGTCGGTTGCGCGACGCATGCAGTCTCAGAGCACGGTCTCCTCGAACGCGGCGCGCGCTTCGCTCATCAGGATCTTCTCGGCCCGCTGGTAGGTGGCATCGGCCTGCGCCGGGGTGTCACCCACAGCCGTGAGGCCGACCCGTCCGTGCTCGGTGAGGCAGCTGATCATGTGGAACACGACGCCACCCTGCCTCGCCTGGTCGAAGTGCAGACCATGGCGAGCGACAATGTCAAACAGGTCGTCGATGCTGAGGCCACGCAGCAGTGGCGATTCGAGGTGGTCGGTCGCCACGAGGTGTTTCTCTCGGCCAGCCGGCGTCAGGAAGAGTGCCGTATTCGGGTCGTAGCGCCCGTCGGTGAGGAACTGGAGGGTGAGGAACGGGTGGGTTGTGCCGCCCTTGCGTAGGTTGATCTCGATGGCGTACGGCGTCCATCCCCCACTCGTGTCTTTGACCACCACGAAATCGATCGCGAACCGTCCGGTGACACCCTCGCGCGCCAGCCGCCGCCCGACCTTTTCGGCCTCGGCGCTGATGGCACGGGCGTACCCGAAGTCGGCCGGGAAGCGGCAACCGAGGTAACTCTGGCCGCTCGGCCCGCCGAGGACTTGATCGTGCGTGGACAACAACTCGACCTCACCGACGGGCGTCACGCGAAGCTGGACGCTCGGGCTGCGCACTTCGATGCCCGTGATGCGTTCCTCCACGATGCCGCCCCGCTCGGCCAGCTTCGCCATGTAGCCGTCGAACGGCATGTCCGGCTGTTCGAATGACATCGTCCGCAGCCGGCCGGCAATCTCATCGCGCTCGGTCGGGGAGCTGGGCGCGGGAAGATCCGCGAGCCGGACAATAGCGTTGCCCTCCCCGGAGACTCCCTCGTTCAGCTTGACGATGATCTCCGCGATGGCCGGTCGCTCAGTACGCATCCGTATGGTCGCGGCCAGCAGGTCGTCGATCGTGTGCAGGTCCTCGAAGCCGATGGGATGGGGCACGCCCTCCTCGGCGAACAGCGTGCGGCAGCCGGTTTTGGTCCCCAGCTCGAACAGCCGGGGGTCGGCGCCGTACATGGGAATGCCGAGGGTGAGGGCAAGGTCACGCTCGAGGGGGGTGGTGTTGTAGGGAATGAGGTGCGAGCGGGACTTGTCCGGGATCAGCGCCTTGATCTGACGGAGTAGCCGTGGCCGCTCCTGCAACTTCTCGCTCAGTGACCGGGGCGACGCGTCGTTGACTGAGACCAGCGACAGCCTGGCCCGCGCGTGACTCGGAATGACGCCGGGAAGCAGCGCAAGGTAGTACTCGATGATCGACGTCGCGATCGGCATGGAGGTCACGTAGATCATCCGCAGTCGAGGCTGGCGGAGTAGCAGCAACAGGAACAGGAAGCGTTCCTCGTACGCCTGTGTCAACGAACCGCTGCGTTCGCCGACGCGGTCCACGGTGACCGACGGGATCACGACGACCGACTCGCCCTCTTCGTTGAGCCGCATCGCACGCCACACGGCGGCCATGCGCTCCTGGAGCCGGTCGTACCGGGCGTAGCGCTCGGCTTCGTCCAACTCGTACAGAGCTGCACCCGTCGTCGTGGGCGTGCTCATGACGGTGCGCGCGCCGTGTCGAGGCCCCTGATGTCAAAGGCGGGCATCGGCCGGGAGAATCCCTTGAGCGTCAACTCGCCCACGTAGTCACTGACGACGACGTCTTCCGCACCTGTGCGTACCCGCTGCGCTGCGAGTATCTGCCACGGCACCGCGTGGTCGCACAACCGCGACGCGAGGTTCGTCACGCTGCCGATCGCCGCGTAGTCGAAGCGCCCTTCGAACCCGACCCGGCCAAGTGTGGCGTAGCCCTGAGCGATGCCAACGGAGAACCCGAGAACGTGCCCTCGGCGGGCCCAGCTGTCGGCTAAGTCACGTACCCGTGTCCGCATGGCGACAGCCATCCGGATCGCTCTGGTCGGCGCGTCGTCGCACGGCATCGGGTCGTTGAAGAACACCATCAGACCGTCACCGGCGAAGGACTCCAGAGTGCCCTCGAAACGGAAGATGAGGTCACCGAGTGCCGCGTGGTACTCGTTGAGGACTCCCATGACCTCCTCGGGTTCGGAAGTCTCGGCGAACGTGGTGAACCCCCGCAGATCACAGAACACGACGACGATCTCTCGCCGGTGACTATCCAGGAATGACTCATCGCCGGAGTTGACGACCAGGTCGGCGAGTTGCGGCGAAAGGAACCGGCGCAACCTGCCTACCCGCTCCAATTGCTCGACCTGGGACCGCACCCGCTGTTCGAGCTCGCGGTTCCACGCCGAGAGCTCAGCGGTCTGACGCTCGATCGTGTCGTGATACCGCTTGATCCGCACGAGCGACCGGACCCGGGCGAGCAGCTCAGCCCGGTCGAATGGCTTGGCGACGAAATCGTCCGCCCCTGCCTCGATCGCGTGCAACTTCTCCTGGTCTCCACTTGCTGTGATCATCACGACCGGGAGGAACGCAGTGGCCGGCTCGTCCCGGATTCGTCGGCAGACCTCGTATCCGTCGAGACCGGGCATGACAATGTCGAGCAGGACGAGATCGGGCTCGTGCTTCTTGAGCAGGTCCAGGGCCTCTTGCCCGGATCCCGCGGTCAGCACCCGATATCCGCGAGGGCTCAGAACGGCGTCAAGAAGTCTCACGTTCTGCGGCAGGTCGTCCACCACGAGAACGGTCGATTCCTCGCTCATCGACGTGGCTCCTTCCCGTCCAAGAAGTGCCGGACCTGTCCGGGCAGGTCCCGCACGCTGATCGGCTTCTCGAGATAGCCGTCGAAACCGGCACGCAGGGCTTGCTCGCGATCCTCTCTCATGGCGAAAGCAGTCAGAGCGACAACGGGGACCGTACGAGTCTCGGGGCTGTCCCGGAGTCGATGGAGCGCCTCCACCCCATCCATGTGGGGTAGCTGAATGTCCATGAGCACGAGGTCGGGGAAACATTCCTTTGCCAACACGACGCCCTGCTCGCCGGAGCGTGCCTCGACGACGTCGTATCCGGCGAACTGGAGGACGTCGCGCACCAGCTTCAGATTCCGCTCGTTGTCCTCGACGACGAGGATCCGGTAATCGGTCATTGCCCCTCCCGTGCAGAGGCCGCGGGCGACTCGGTCGTTCGGTGCACGAGGGCGACCAGAAGCGCCGGATCGAATGTGCCCTTCTGGGCGACGTAGGAGATCCGTCCTTGAAGCCGTTCCTTGTCTGCCCGAGTCATCGTCATCGACGTCAGCACGATGATGGGGATCTGCCGCGTGGTGGAGTCGTCGTGGAGTGCCGCTGCGATCTCGAAGCCGTCCATACCCGGCATCAACAGGTCGAGCAGCACGACAGCCGGCTGCCGTGACCTGGCGAGGGCAACCCCCGTCTCTCCGTCAGACGCACTCAGAACCTGCCATCCGTCAGGCACGAGTGCCGCCTTCACGAACTCGATCACGAGCGGATCGTCGTCAATCGCGAGCAACGAGCGGTTGGAGTCAGGCAGGACGATGACTCGGCTCAGAGCCGAGAGGAACTCGTCCCGGCTGACGGGCTTGACGAGATACTCGGCGGCACCGAGAGCGAATCCCCTGCCGCGTTCGTCGACCATCGACACGACGACGACCGGTATCGGGGCGGTGGCCGGGTCGGATTTGAGCGTCGCGAGCACGTCCCAGCCGTCCATTCCGGGAATGCGGATGTCGAGCACGACTGCGGACGGCCGCTTCTGACGCACCACCTCGAGCCCAGTAGCGCCGTCTCGGACTCCGACAACATCGACTCCAGCCCGTTGGAGATAGAGCCTCAGCAGGTCGAGCGATCGGCGATCGTCTTCGATGACGACCACGAGCGGTCCGCCGTGGGGTTCCGACTCATCCGATCGAGGCGCTTGTGTCGATTCGAGTGCACCCAGCGGGAGAACGAACCCGAACGTGCTGCCCTTGCCGACCGCGCTCTCCAACCACATTCGGCCGCCGAGCAACCCGATGATGCGTCGGCACAGCGTGAGTCCAAGACCCGTGCCCTCTTGGTGCTGCGCCCCACGTGCGCCCTGCTGAAACGACTCGAAGATGCGCGCCTGGTCGGCGGATGCGACGCCGATTCCGGTGTCGGTCACCGTCACGGACACCTCGGATCCATCGGACGTCGCTTGCACGACGATCGCACCCTTTTCGGGGGTGAACTTCACCGCGTTGGACAGCAGGTTCAGCACCACCTGCTTGAACCGCAACTCGTCGGCGTGGATGAGCCCTACCTCGGGGGTTACCTCGAGGCTGATGCTGATCGACTTGCGCGCCGCACGTTCGCGCATCAACGCCAGCCCGTTCTCCAGTGCCTCGCGCACCGAGAATGTGGACCATTCGAGGTCCATTCGGCCGGCCTCGACCTTCGACAGGTCCAGGATGTCGTTGAGCAGATCCAGCAGGTGCTTCCCAGAGCTCCAGATGTCCCGCACGTACTCGTCCTGACGCTCGTTGAGATCTCCGAACATGTGCTCGAGGAGCACTTCGGAGAAGCCGATCACAGCGTTGAGAGGGGTGCGCAACTCGTGCGACATGCTCGCCAGGAATTCCGACTTGTGCCGGCTGGCGATCTCCAGTTCTGCACTCTTGCGTTCGAGCTCACCGAAGAGCCGGGCGTTGAGAATGGCGAGGCATGACTGGCTCGCGAACGTCTCCAGCAGGTCGCAGGTCTCTTCCGAGAATCCGCCCGGTGTTCGTCGGCGGACCACAAGAGCGCCGACGATGCGGCCCTCACGCAGCATTGGCACCGCGACCAACGATTGCCAGCCTGCCTCGAACAGGCACTGCAGGTGGGGGTCGAGCGGCACCTGACGCAAATCGGACACTTGGAGGACACGCCCCTCGGTGGCGGCGCGGCCGACCAGCGTTCCGGCACGGCCGATGTGGATACGTCGCAGCCGTTCCAGCAATTCGTCGCTGGTGCCGTAAGCCGTCCGCACCCGGAACTCCGATTCCGTGTCATCGAACTCGAAGATCGAGCCGCCGTCGGTGCCGGACAGTTGCACTGCGTGGGCCACGATCGTCGCCAGCACCTCGTCGAGGTCGAGGCTCGAGCTGACGGCTTCGCCGACCTCGCCCAGTGCCTCCAGCTGCTCGATCTTCTGTGCCAATTCCTGCTGACGCGCCTCGAGGGTCCGAAGGAGTGCGACTTGGCGGATCGCGATGGTGGCCTGGGCCGCGAAGGTGGTGAGCACCTCGGTTTCACGATCTCCAAACGGCTCGACCTCCGTGCGCCACACCAGCAGGACGCCGACCAGGTCACCGTCGAGAACCATGGGGACGCCGACCACCGTGCGCAGGCCGGTGAGGCGCTGAAAATCGACCCGGCTGTAGTCCGGATCCGTGAGGACGTCGGTGATCTGCTGTGTCTGCGCATACAGCGCCACCCGGCCGATCATCGATGTTCGGTCCTTTCCGACCGGGTGGCGGGCCAGGTAGGCGACACCCTCGTCGGAAAGGCCTGTCGAGCGCGCAAGCGTCAGCACGTCGCCGTCCACGAGATGAATCTGCGCCACGTCGGCGCGGCAGAGCCGTTGCGCCCACCCGCAGACCGTCCCGAGGATTGCGTCGAGGTCGGATGCAGAGCGGCCGAGCGCGGTGAGCACCTCGCTGGTCGCTGCAAGCTGAGCCTTCGCCTCTGCGAGATCGCGGCGCAGGCCGTCGACGCCGTCACCCACGCCGCGTCCGTTCACGTCGATGGCCACGACGCCTCCTCGTCACCGCGCTGTGCGGTGGCGCCGCGCCAAGCCTCAGATCAGCGGCACAGCACTGGTGTCGGGCGCGGCTCCATCAGGTCAGTCTGCTCTCGCCCTGCGCCGCGAGCTAGCCAAATTGACAAAACCGCTCGACAACTCGTCAACCGAAGGAACGTGGTGTGTGATCGTGGCCTCTCGTTTCCCGGTCACAAGGGCGATACCCCTGTCTGAAGACGATCGTCGCGGAGGGTTCACCACTCGTATGACGGCCCGTCAAAACTGCTCAGCTCGGCCCTTTGCCCTCACCAACTTCGACCCGTCGCCAGCATTCGCTCGACAGCTCATACGCCTCGCCACCAGATCCTCGGCGAGCTGCTACTGATCAATCTGAGCCGGCATGGGCTCGATCGCACCACATTTTTGTCAGCGGCCGTCTCAGCCGATGGCGTCGGCCAGCGCGTTCGTGCCGCCGACCACCGGGACCACGAGCGAGCTGTGGGCCAGGTCGACGGTCAGCTGTGTACCGGTTGCCGGCCGGATAGTGAAGTCGCGGTCACTGGACACGATCATCAGCGCGAGCCGGTTCCCGGCTGGGACGACGCTGTCT
>JBKPCP010000087.1:0-5966 GCA_046727475.1 Actinomycetota bacterium
GGCCAGCGGCGGCGGGCGTTCTCGAGCACGTCGTGCTCGGCGGCTGAGCCCCGCCCGCAGATCAGGCCGATCACCCGGGGCAGGAACGGCAGCCGGCGCTTCCGCTCGGCTGCGAACAAGCCCTCCGTATCGAGCATGCGACGCAACCGCTCGATCCGGGCCTGCAGCTCTCCGAGGCCGATCTGGCGGATCTCGTCCGCCGCGAGCGACAGGGTGCCACGGGTGAAGTACCACGACGGCTTCGCGTGGACGACCACCCGAGCACCCTCGGTCAGCGGCGGCTCCACCGCGTTGAGCACCCGTCCTGGACAGGTGACCTGCAGGGACAGATCGGCCGCCGGGTCACGCAGGGTCATGAACGCGGTCTGGGTGCCGGACCGCCGCGTGAGCTGGGCGACCTGGCCCTCCACCCAGACGGCGCCGAGGCGGGCGATCCAGCCGCCGATTGCCTGGGACACCACCCGGACCGGGGCCGGCTTCTCCGGCGACGTCTCCAGGGCCACCCCGGCACCGTACCGGCGCCACCTACCATGGGAGGCATGAGCGTTGCCGAGCGTCGGGTCCTGCTTGCCGCGCCACGCGGTTACTGCGCCGGCGTCGACCGGGCGATCGTGACGGTAGAGAAGGCGCTGGGCCTGTACGGCCCGCCGGTCTACGTCCGCAAGCAGATCGTGCACAACAAGCACGTCGTCGAGTCACTCGAGGAGCGTGGGGCGGTCTTCGTCGACGATCTCGACGAGGTACCCGAGGGTGCCCTGGTTGTCTTCTCCGCCCACGGTGTCTCGCCTATGGTGCACGCCGAGGCGTCGGCGCGCGGGCTGCGCACGATCGACGCGACCTGCCCGCTGGTGACCAAGGTCCACAACGAGGCCAAGCGGTTCGCCAAGGACGACCTCGACATCGTCCTGATCGGCCACGAGGGGCACGAGGAGGTCGAGGGCACCTCAGGCGAGGCGCCAGAGCACATCCAGCTCGTGCAGAGCCCGGCCGACGTCGATACGGTCACGGTCCGCGACCCGTCGCGAGTCGTCTGGCTCTCCCAGACGACGCTGTCGGTGGACGAGGCGTACGAAACCGTCACCAAGCTGCGCGAGCGATTTCCGGCGCTGGTCAGCCCGCCCAGCGACGACATCTGTTACGCGACGCAGAACCGTCAGGTCGCAGTCAAGGAGATCGCGGCCGAGTCTGACCTGGTGCTGGTTGTCGGGTCGGCGAACTCGTCGAACTCCGTCAGGCTCGTCGAGGTGGCTCTCGAGGCCGGCGCCGACGCCGCCCACCGGGTCGACAACGCCGACGAGATCGACGAGACCTGGCTGTCCGGTGTGCGCACCGTCGGCCTGACCAGCGGTGCGTCCGTGCCGGAGGAGCTGGTGGAAGGCGTCATCGCCTGGCTCGCCGAGCACGGCTACCCGACCGTCGAAGAGCACCGGACCACCGAGGAGTCGCTGATCTTCTCACTCCCGCGCGAGCTTCGCCACGACCTCACCAAATCCGGCTGAGCGCACTGAGGTCACTTCTTGTCCTCACCGGGCCAGAGTGCTGATCCGATCAGGACGGCGGCCCAGATACCCAGCGGCCAGGCCGGCCAGAAGCCGTCCCACTCTCCGCTGGAGACGTTGCTTACGACCCAGATGCCGATCATGATGACGGCGGCGCCCAGCCAGGTCTTCCACTCGCCGACGTACTCCTGGGCCCGACGCTGCTTCTTCCGTTGCTCGGCGAGCCTGTGCTCTCGCTGGACCGGATTGGGTAGGTCGGCCGTCAGTCGGTCGAGCTCGCCGTACGTGGCCGAGGCCCAGACCGCGTCGAGGCGTCGCTGGTATTCGTCGACGTCGAGCCGGCCCTCGCTGAACGCGTCGCGCAGATCCTCGGCGACCACCTCGCGGTCGGCGTCGCTCGCGCGCTGCTCGTCACGTCGGGCCGGCTCGTTCGGCATTCGTGCAGGATAGGACGAGCACCGAGACATCGTTCAGGACGACGCTTGCTCCCGCCGCCGCGCTCAGCCGCCGGTGCCGCTGCGTGGTGTCCGGGCCGGCGCGGGTTCCACCCCGTAGCGCGGATCGGTCTCGATGTCGTCGAGAGCGATCAGGGCCTCGGTTGCCGACGCGACCAGCTCGGGCGCCTGCACCTGTCGGGCGACGATCTCGACCTGGGCAGGGGTGGCCAGGTCGTCGTCGGCAACCTTGAGGTCGGCGAAGCGCCGGGCGCTCACCAGCACCCGGCTCTCCAGCGAGCTCACCGTGGAGTTGTACTGGCGCACGGCGGCGTTGAGTGCACCGCCGAGCTTGCCGACGTGGCCACCTAGCGTCGCCAGCCGGCCGTGCAGATCGCGGCCGAGGCGCAGCACGTCCTGCGCGTTGCGGGCCAGCGACTCCTGCCGCCAGGTGTATGCCACGGTTCGGAGCAGCGCGACCAGCGTCTGCGGCGTGGCGATCACGACGTTGCGCTCGAAGGCATACTCCAGCAGCGCGGGCTCCTGCTCCAGCGCGGCGTTGAGGAAGACCTCCGCCGGGACGAACATGACGACGAACTCCGGGGTCGGGTCGAGATGTTCCCAGTACCTCTTCGCCGCGAGCTCGTCGAGGTGGTCCTTGACGTGGCGTACGTGGGCCTTGAGCCGTGCCGCGCGCTTGTGGTCCTCGCGGGCCTCCATCGCCTCGAGCCAGCCGGCGAAGGGGACCTTCGCGTCCACGACCACGTTCTTGCCACCCGCCATTCGGACCACGAGGTCGGGGCGCAACAGCCCGTCGTCGGTGCGGATGCTCGCCTGCTCGTCGAAGTCGCAGTGCTCGACCATCCCCGCCGACTCGACGACCCGCCGCAGCTGCATCTCCCCCCAACGTCCGCGGACCTGCGGCGCGCGCAGCGCAGCCACCAGCTGGCTGGTCTCGACCCTGAGCTGCTCGGACGTCTTGCTCATACCCCGGACCTGTTCGCGCAGCTCGGCGTAGGCCTCGGTGCGGTTCCGCTCGACGGCGGTGAGCTGCGCCTCGACCTTGCCGAGCTGTTCGGCCAGCGGCCTCACCAGCTGGTCGACGGCCTGCCGGCGCTGCTCGAGCTCGGCGACCGCCCGCTGCTCTTCGCCCTTGAGCCGCTCGCCGGCGAGTTGGAGGAACTGCTCGTTGTTGCGGCGCAACGCCTGAGCGGACAATCGCTCGAACTCGTGGACCAGACGCTCCTGCTCCTCGCGCAGCATGGCCAGCTTGTCCTCGGCGACCGACCGAGCGTGCGCCAGCTCGGACGTCAGACGTACCCGGTCGGACTCCGACTCGCGCAGGCGGGTCTCGACGGTCGCCCGCTCCCGGGCAGCGGCGTCGCGCTCGGTGCGCACGGCGTCGCGCTCGGCCAGGGCGGCGTCACGTTCGGCCACGGCACCGGCCGAGCGTGCTCGCCCAGCCATCGCCCCGAGGGCAACGCCCAGGGCGACCGCGAGGGCCACGAGAAGCAGGTCGGTTCCGCTCATGGCCCCACTGTGACCGCTGCCACCGACAGGATCGTGGAGGCGCGGCCGGGGTGACCGGATCAGCCCAGGCCGGCGAGGAGTGCCCGCACGCCCTCGACCAGCACTCGCTCGCCGCCCTCGGGGGAGTCGACCACCCATTCGCCTAGCGGCCCGCGCTGGGCGTGGGTGAGCTCGATGCTGGTCAGGCCGTGCATGGTCGTCCACAGCAGATACGACGGCCGGACCGGGTCGTCGCCAGCCACCAGGCCGCGCTTCTGGGCCAGGGCGACCTGATCGGTGAGCAGCGTGAAGGTCATGCCTAGCGCCTCGGCGCGCAACGCCGGAGACGGGTCGAAGTCAGGCAGTGCTCGCTCGAACATGAGGCCATAGAGCGCGGGGCGATCCAGCGCAAAGCGGCGGTATGCGGTAGCCATCGCGACGACGCGCTCGGTCGGCTCCAGAGCGGCCGCCCGCCCGGTCGCGGCGGCCAGCACGTCTCGGAGGAGCTCGAATCCCCTGTGATACACCGCCTCGACCATCCCGGTCCGGCCGCCGAACTTCGTGTAGATGCACATGGTTGACGAGCCGGCCAACTTGGCCACCCGCCGGACCGTCAGGTCGGCGGCGTTGTCGTCACTGAGCGCCATCAGCCCGGCGGCGACGATCCGCTCGCGGATGTCGACCTCGGGCAACGGATCGGCCACGGCTCTTGCCATGAGCCATAACGTACTCTATAACACATGTAATAACGTGCGTAGCCCGGCGAGAGGCGCTTCGATGTCGCACGGTCGTGGTCCACTCACCCCGCGTACGTCGATCTGGCAGGCACCCTCCAGTCGCATCACCAACCTGACGCTGCTGTTCGCGTTGTTGCTCGCTCTCGCCACAGGCCTTGGCGCAGTCGCCAACGGTTCGGAGCGCGGCAGATGGATCGTCGTCGGGCACGGTATGGCCGCGATGGTGGTCGTCTTACTGATCCCGTGGAAAGGCAGGGTCGTCCGCCGCGGGCTGCGCCGGGCACGCCACAGCAGGTGGGCCTCCCTCCTCCTCGCGGCTGTGGCCATGACGACGCTGCTTACCGGCCTCGGATACGCCACGGGACTCGTCCGGTCGATCGGCGGTGTGCGGGGCATGTGGGTCCATGTCGCCGCCGCCCTGGTCCTCATTCCCCTGGCCTTCTGGCACGTGCTGGCACGCCCGTCTCGCCGGCGCCGGGCCGACCTGTCCCGGCGCGTGTTGCTCCGAACCGGAGCGTTGACAGTGGCAGCCGCGGGCCTCTACGTCGCCACTGACTCGTTGGTCCGGGTGACGGGGCTGCCCGGTGTCAACCGCCGGTACACCGGCTCCTACGAGGTCGGCTCATTCGACCCGGCGTCGATGCCCCGGTACATCTGGCTCAACGACTCGACACCCACCGTCGATCCGGACAGCTGGCGGCTGACCGTCGTCGACGGCGCGGGTAGTCACGAGCTGACGCTGGCCGAGCTGTCGGAGTACGACACGACGACGCGCGCTGTCCTGGACTGCACGTCCGGCTGGTACGCAGAACAGGACTGGACCGGCGCCCCGATCTCGGCGCTGGTTCGTGACGTGGGCGACGCGCAGAGCCTCCTCGTCCACTCCGTGACCGGCTATCCGATCCGCTTCCCGGTCGACGAGATAGACCGGCTGCTCCTCGCGACCCGCGTCGGTGGAGAGCCGCTGCGTAGGGGGCATGGCTTCCCGTTGCGACTCGTGGCGCCGGGCCGGCGAGGCTTCTGGTGGGTGAAATGGGTGGAACGGGTCGAGCTGCAGTCCGCTCCACCGTGGTGGCAACCGCCGTTGCCGCTCGCCTGACCGGCCCGGCGGCGCTGGTCTCCTACACTCGTCGGACCATGTCCTCGCTCACCGTCGGCATCGTCGGACTGCCCAACGTCGGCAAGTCGACGCTGTTCAACGCGCTGACGAAGAACGAGGTCGTCGCGGCCAACTACCCGTTCGCGACGATCGAACCCAACGTCGGTGTCGTCGGTGTGCCCGACCGACGGTTGGCGACGTTGGCCGAGATCTCCGGCTCGGCGCGCCAGGTGCCCGCGGCGGTGAGCTTCGTCGACATCGCCGGCATCGTGAAGGGTGCATCCGAAGGACAAGGTCTCGGCAACAAGTTCCTCGCCCACATCCGCGAGGCTGACGCGATCTGCCAGGTGATCCGCGTGTTCACCGACCCTGACGTCGTCCACATCGACGGCCGCATCGCCCCGAAGGACGACATCGAGACGATCAACACCGAGCTCATCCTGGCCGATCTGCAGACCATCGACCGCGTCCTTCCGCGGCTGCAGAAGGATGCGCGCCTGACGAAGGGCACGTCCGCGGCGGTCGCCGCCGTCGAGGACGCACGAGTCGTGCTCGACGAGGGCCGGACGGTCTTCGGCGCCGGACTCGATCCCGAGCCGCTGCGCGAGCTCCATCTGCTGACCGCCAAGCCCTTTCTCTACGTGTTCAACATGGACGACGAGGAGCTCGGCGACAGCGCCCTCAAGGA
>JBKPCP010000088.1:0-9359 GCA_046727475.1 Actinomycetota bacterium
ACCCATAGGAGCATCGTTATGGCATGACCCGGACGTCGGGCCGGGACCCCGATAATCGGTGATCTGGATGGGCTGAGCACCTGTGGACGAGGCGCTGGCTTCCGAATCGGCTGTCGGCGTCGGAAGGGCGCCATCCAACCACCCGAGGACAGCAAGTGATCGCCGCTCCACCGTCCTGCTGGCGTTGCCGATCACGTGGGCTCCCCGTCATGAGCGCTTGTCGGCGCGATGCGGATTCATTCACGACGGCGTCGTATTGGTATCGGGCGTGCTCTACCGCGCTCTGGCTCGATACTCGTCGAGGGCGTCCACCGGGACGTGAGCGATGCCATTGACCATCACGTAGCGGAGCTTGCGCTCGTAGACGAGTCGGATGATCTCCCGAGTGGGGACACCCAGGCGTCGCGCCGCCTCGGAGGCCCGCAGCGGCTCAGCCGTCGTTTGGTCCCGGCCAGTCATCGAACTCCAGCTTACGGCTCAGGATTCGGATCTGGTTCTCAATGGTCACGACCACGCCGAGTCGGTCGGCGGCGATGAGCGCGTCTCGGGCGTCTTCGAGGTCGGCGAGCAGCGCGAGGGCCTCGTCGAGCTCGTACCAGATCTGACGTGGCGGCTCTTGCCGAGACGGGTCGCTCATCGGCAGCAAGCTAATCAAGCCCCAGGTGGTCAACTGGGAGCGAGCCAGGTGCAATAGCAGGTGCAATACCCCAGCGGAACCCGTGGACGCAGGGTCACGGGGTGGACGATCTCGTCGACAACAACGAGCTCAGTGAACACGAGCTGACGCCCTGGACGATCGGCCACGGTCTCCTAAGCGGTAGGCCGCAGGTTCGAGTCCTGCCGGGGGCACGAGATGGCTGGTCACGCGGCATGCGTACGTCGCTTGGGAGTTTGCGAATCCGTTACAGGTGCAGCACCCGTTGCGGTACCCTTGAACTGCTGGCGGTAGCACTTCTCGAGCCGGCGCTCCTGGCTCCGGGACCTCTGCCGGTTCGTGCGACACGAGCGTGGCTGGCCGTCGCGGAGGACGCACACCTGAGGGCGGTCCAAGAGCCCGGATGGGCTAGTCGTCGATCATCATGCCGTTGATCGGTGCTACCGCTTCCCGGGGCTCAACGAGTCCATCGCCACCGGCTTCACCGAGCGGCTCGCGGGTGCCGTGCACGACTACGCGACCCGCGGTGATCAAGAGAGCCCATTCGTCGCAACGAAGGGCAACGCACGCGCGCAGGAGCAGGCGGTCGCCCTTCGTGAACCCGTAAGCACCTCAGCCCGGACTGGCCACACGAGGCCGGCGACGGCGGCAACTGGTGTGGCGATGCCGAGGTGGGGCGGCCCCAGGCGGGGTGTAGACAGTGCCCCGCCGGACGGCGTAGGAAGCGTGTGGGCAGGAACGCGGTCATGGCGACCTTTGGGAGGGAGTCGCCGTGCCTGGTTGCGCGGGTGCCTTCAGGTTGCGGGTCGCGCCTTGACAGGGCCGCGACCGCCGTTCAACCCGCGACTCGATTTACTGCCGACCGCGCCCAGCGGGTCGCGGATACGATCGGGCGGCGGCCTGCTCACCCTTCGTGGTCGAGGCAAGGAGGGCGGCGATGCAATTCCGGGTTCTGGGCCCGTTCGAAGTCTCAGGAAAAGCCGGACTCGTCGACCTGCGGGGTGAAAAGCGGCGGGGGCTGTTGGCGTGCCTGGTCGTCCATGCCGGGCAGCCAATGAGCACCGACCGGCTGGTGGAGGAGATATGGGGCGAAGGAGGCTCCGAGCGTGCCGCCCGGACAGTGCAGACGTACGTGTCGCAGCTGCGGAAGCTGCTGCGCGGGGAAGCGGCGAGGCTGGAGACCCGGCCCGGTGGCTACGCGCTCGAGGTCGACCCCGCAGACGTAGACGCGCACCGCTTCGAGCTGGCAGTGACCGCAGCCGCCGGCGAGCCGGATCCGGCTGTCCGGCTGGCTGTGCTCGAAGGAGCGCTGCAGTCGTGGCGGGGCCCGCCACTGCTTGAGTTCGCGGGCGCCGGGTGGGCCGACCGCGAAATCAGACGGGTCGAGGCCCTCCACCTCCAGGCGCTGCAACGCCGGTTCGACAGCCTGATGGAGCTCGGCCGTTCAGGAGAAGCGGTCGCCGAGCTGGGGTCGTGGTTGCCGCTCGCCCTCTCGACGAGAGGTTCTGGGCGCAGCTCGTGCAGGCGCTGTACCGCAGCGGCAGGAAGGCCGATGCGCTGGGCGCCTATCAGCGGGCACGACGCCATCTGGTGGACGAATTGGGCATCGAGCCCGGGCCCGAGCTCGCCGACCTCGAACACCGCAGCCTCGACCACGACCCCGCGCTCGTCGCGGCCACAGATCACCCAGCAATCGGCGGTGGGGGCGATCGGCCTGGTGGTACCGGAACGGCCGGCTGGCACGCCTCTTCGTTGTCGGTGACCGACATGCTCCGGTCGACCACGCAGGGCGTGTCTTCCCAGCTCGTGACAATCCTGTTCACGGATCTTGAGGACTCGACGCGCCGATGGGAGGAAGACGCGGAGACCATGGATGCTGCGCTTGCGCGCCACGACGCCATCCTCGAGGACGAGATCGCAAAGCATCGTGGGGTCGTCGTCAAACACAGTGGTGACGGCGTGCTGGCCGCGTTCGACAATCCCGCTGACGGCGTCAAGGCCGCGATAGCGGCCCAGGTTGCCCTTCACTCCGAGCAATGGCCTGGCCCGCCCCTGCGAGTCCGGATGGGCCTGCACACGGGCGACGTCCGGGTTCGTGGCGGAGACGTGTTCGGACCGACCGTGAACCTGGCCGCCCGAATCGAGAATGCTGCACACGGGGGGCACATCCTCGTGTCGGCCACCACCGAGGCGTTGGTACGGGGCTCGGTCGCTCCCATCGCAGCCATCAGCGACCTCGGCCATTGGGTGCTGCGCAACATCCACACTCCACAGCACCTGTTCGAGATCAGGCATCCATCGCTTGCCGGACCCCTTTCCCGTCCTCGCGCATCACGGCCGGGCCTGTCGTCGCTCCCGGTGCCGCTCTCCACCTTCGTGGATGCTCGGGGCGACCTCAGGCGGCTCGCCGCGATGCTGGCGAAGGCCCGGCTCGTGACCGTCGTCGGTCCGGGAGGCGTCGGGAAGTCGCGGCTTGCCGTGGAGGTGGCGCGTCAAGTGGAGGACACCTACGCGGATGGTGCCCGATGGTGCCCGCTTGCCGATGTCGACGATCCGAGCCTCGTCGCTGCGGCACTGGCGTCCTACCTTGATCTCGGAAGCACCGCGTCCAGCACTGACAGGGTGCTCGAAGTCCTGAAAAGCCGTTGCCTGTTGCTCCTCATCGACAATTGCGAGCATGTCTCGGCCGCCGTGGGGGCGATGATCGACCGCATCCTGCGAGACTGTCCCGACGTCACGGTGCTGCTGACGAGCCGACAACCGCTGCGACTAAGTGGTGAGGAAGTCTACGAAGTGGCGCCGTGGACGTCGCGGTACGGCGCAGGAGCCGCCGCCGTCAGGCTCTTCCTCGACCGCGCGGCGGCAGCGGGCGTGACCTTCGGGGACAGCGCGGCGGGCCATCAGCGCATCGGTGCGCTCTGTGAGCGCCTGGACGGACTGCCGCTTGCCATCGAGCTCGCGGCGGCGCAAACTCGAGCGCTCGGCATGGACGAGCTCGACCGGCGCCTCGACGAGCGGTTCCAGCTGCTCACCTCGCGCGGTCCGCCGCAGGCCTCCGCACCCGCGCACCACCAGCGCCTTCGCGACACGGTGGCGTGGTCGTACGACCTACTCGACGAGGCCGAACGCGTGCTCTTCGAGAAGCTGGCCGTCTTTCGCGGAGGGTTCACACCCGACGCCGCCGAGTCGGTCTGCGGCGGGGCCGGCACATGGGCCGCCCTGGCTGAGCTGTGCGACCGCTCGCTCATCCAACGCGACGTGGGCAGCCCGGTGACGAGATACGCATTGTTGGAGACCGTTCGCGCCTTCGCGTTGGAACGCCTAGCAGAGCGAGGCGAGGAGATCGGCACCGCCGAGCGCCATGCGCGCTACTTCTGCGAGCTCGCCGAGCGAGCCGATCGTGAGCGGGCGGGACCGGGCGAGGCCGACTGGGTCGAGCGAGAGCTGGCCGAGATGGCCAACCTGCGAGCCGCCGCGATGTGGGCCGTCGAGCACGCTGACGTCGACCTCGCGCTGCGCCTTTACGTCGCGCTCTACGAGGTCGCTTCCCTCCAGGGCCGGGTCGAGATCTTCGACTGGCTCGACCCGGTGGCGTACCGGGACAACCGGCACGAGCTCGTGGCGGCGGCGCTCGCCATGGCCGCGTTGCACCAGAGTCCGTCCAGGCCGGCATCGATGGAACTGGCGGAACTGGCCTCCTCTCTCGTGGCCGAGGGGAACATGCGCCCGCACCGCCTCGTCCCCTGGGCCACTGGCTTCGCCGAGAGCAGCCGTGGGGCCCTGGGGGCCGCCGCGGCCGCATACCGCGAGGCGGCGGAGTTGGTCCGTGCACTCGAGGGCGAGAACGGACATTGGATCTCGGCGCGGGCTCTCGTGGCGATGGTGAGTCGCGACGCCACCGAGGCGCGTGCTGTTGTCGCCGATGCGTTCCGGGTCGGCCAGCCCAGCGGGATGGCCAACGCCCTCCTGGCCGTCGCACGCGCGATCGAGTTTGACGCCCCGCGGGCCCTCGAGTTCACCCGGCGGGCCTACTCCCTCGCTGAGTCGGTGCAGAATGTCCGGCTCCTGGCGTACGCGGACCTCACGGCGGCCCGCATCGCCGCACAGCACGCTTCCCCGGATGTGGCGCTCGGCCACCTGCTCGCCGCGCTCTCGCATGCGGCTGAGGCGCGGCATCACGAACCGATGTGGGCCGCGGTCATCCGCATCGGCAACATCCTGCGCGGGGCTGGGCTCGACGATGCTGCGGAAGAGATCGTCGGGGCGTGGATCGACGCCTTCCCAGACGCCGCGGCGCGGTATCCAATCCTTCAGGCGACCGACCGCTCCGTCGATTCGCTGGTCGTTGACGACGCGGGGACGGTAACCGAGCGGGAGCTCTGCGACCGGACGACCGAGATCGTTGATCGCCTCCGGCGAGACGGCCTACTCGCGGCGGCGCGCGAGCACCTCTCCGAAGAAGGTGGGACACTCGGGGCCTGAGAAGCCGAAGGCGCGACCGAGCTCGCTCGGGCGAAGGATCGTGTCTTGGTCGGGTTCGAACATGGCCGCGACGAAGCGGTCGGTGCCCACATTGGGAAGCTCGCCCGCCATCACAACGTCACACCCGGCTCGGGTGACCGCAGCCGTGACGTCGGAAAGGGTGGGGCTCGATGCGAGGTGCCACATGTCGTCGAAGGCGGCCAGGGTTCGTGCCTGAACGTCGGTGAGCGCGCCCGAGCGGGCGAAGACGTCCTTGACGTACAGATGGCCCCCCGGTCGCAGGACGCGTGCCGCCTCGGCGAAGAGCGCAGCCGGTCGGGGCTGTACCCGCACGACTCCAAGAAGAGAGCCACGTCGAAGCAGCAATCGGCAAACGGAAGATGATGGAAATCGGCTCGCCCGATCGTGACCCGATCGACCAGGCCGGCGTCCTCGACGAGCTTCCTGCCGATGTGAACCTGCACCGCCGACCCGCTGCCGGTCGGCCACGATGACCCCCAGCCCGGTGCCGGCCTGGCGCCAGTCGCGGCCTCGTCATCGCCACTCTCGAAGGCCGCCGCGTCCGCTACGACCTCGCACAGCCGGTTCGCAGAGGCCCTCCAGATGCTGGCGTCGCTTGACCTGCCCGGCTCCTGCAAGACGTGAGAGGGGGTGAACACCGTGCCCCTTCGCTGTGACTGCCCCGACTGCCCGTGCGGACCCGACTGCCCCTCGACCCCTGACTGCCCGGGCTGCTGATCCGACCACGGCTAGCCCCGAGCCACGGCTGCTGACCGAAACACCATGAGCACCTCTGCCGACAGGCGGTCTTCGCTGGTACGGCGAAAGCGCGCTCCTGGCGTGGTTGACGATCGGCTAGTGTCCCGGAAGGTTGAAGCGCCGTGAAATTGTCTGGGTCATGTGTCGGCCGCTTGGTTGATGGCGGCGCAGTAGCCGGCGAGGCGTTCGAGGATCTCGTCGGCGGTCTTGTGCCACACGAACGGGGTGGGGTTGTCGTTCCAGGCGGCGGCCCAGGCCTCGATGTCGGCGGCGAGCTCTTTGACGCTCCGGTGGGCGGAGCGTTGCAGCTGCTTGGTGGTGAGAGCGCTGAACCAGCGCTCGACGAGGTTCATCCACGACCCGTAGGTCGGGGTGAAGTGGAAGTGGAACCGGCGGTGGCGCAGCAGCCAGCGCTGCACGGTCGGGGTCTTGTGGGCCGACAGGTTGTCGAGGATCACGTGCACATCCAGGTCAGCGGGGACGTTGCGGTTGACCTTGTTCAAGAAGGCGACGAAGTCGACCGAGGTGTGACGGGGCCGGATGTCGGTGATGACCTTGCCGGTGGCGATCTCGAGCGCGGCGAACAGGTCGCAGGTGCCGTTGCGCTGGTAGTCGTGGGTGGCCCGTGCCGGTGTCGTGGGGAGCATCGGCAGGGTGGGGGCGGTGCGGTTGAGCGCTTGGATTTGGGGCTTCTCGTCGATTGCGAACACCGCGGCGGCGACCGGCGGGTTCATGTAGAGGGCGACGAGGTCGCGGATCTTTTCCACCAGGTCGGGGTCCGGGGAGACCTTGAACTCATCCTCACGCCAGGGCTTGAGCCCGAACGCCCGCCAGATCTGGCGCACGGTGGTGTGGGAGATGCCGTGCTTGGCCGCCAGGCCCCGGGTCGACCAGTGCGTCGCATCCCCAGGCGCGGTCTCGAGGGTCTCGACAACGATCGCTTCCACCACGTCGTCACCGACAGTGCGAGCCGCACCGGGGCGGGGTGCGTCCACCAACCCATCCAGGCGATCAGCGGCGAACCGGTGCCGCCACTTGGTCACTGTCGACGGATCACACCCCAGCTCGGCGGCGATCTCGGCCCGGGTGTGGCCGCCTTGGGCGCACGCCAGCACGATCCGGCAACGCAACGCCAGCGCCTGCGACGAGGAATGACGTCGGGCCCAGCGTTGCAGCGTGTTGCGCTCGTCGGCGGTGAGGTTGATCTCGACGGTCGGTCGTCCGGGGCGTGCCATGGTGTCCCTCCGATGTTGGTCGACAACACCGGACGAACGCGGCCCCCCGACGAAAATTCCCGATCAACCAAGATTTATCGGCGAAACAACCTTCCGGGACACTAGAACACCAGCGAGGGCGCCGCCGGGATCGCCGCGGGCTCGATCGCACTTGTGGTTGCCCAGGATCGCGTCTGAGGTGGCCTGCTGATCCGGCGCAACCGCAACGCCCTACCAGACATCGCCGTCCGCATGTCCCAGGCCGCACGGATGCGGGCGCTACCCGAGCCCCTCGCGGGGCGAGGACATGCCCGAGCTGAAGCGCCACATAATGACGTGAGCCAACGGCGTCGCCACGAGTGAGCAGCCGGCGATCTGGCGCTGACCCCGTCACCGAGCTGGTCGCGCCAGAATCGGTGTTATCGGGTCGCTCGTGACTGGCCGGTCCCGTGGCAAGCCGGCCGCCGAGCGCCGATGACTGCGCCGCTGGCGGCGCCCGACAATGATCGTGGCCGACAGCAGCCTGGCAATGGGTTCGAACTCGCGCCACCACCAAGAACGGGCGCCGATCGCGTGTGCGGTCTCAGCCACGGCGGCTTCCCGGTAGCTCCCTCACCAGCAACGACCAAGCACCCGCCCGCCGACGACCTGGCGTACGCCGACACATCTTCGCGTCGGGTCGGCCGAGGCGTGAGGCTGTGTGGTTCCCGGGATCGGGTAGCCCATGGTCTCGTCGGGAAGGACTACGCGGGTTACTCGATGGCACAGGTGCCGTAGGCCTGGGCAGGTACGCCTGCGGGCTGATGCGGGTGAGGCTGGCGATGGTTAGCGTCGGCGTATGTTGCCTCGAGCCGCTCGGGGCCGAGACGCCGTGCCGTTCGCCGATGTGCTGATTGCCGTCGGGTTCGGGGCGATCAGCGTCAGCATCACGTTGGGCATCGCCGACGATCCCGCCGCCCGGGCGGTGGGGGTCGGTTTGGCGATCCTGCATGTGGCCCCGCTCGCGGTACGGCGCCGTTGGCCCGAGCTGGTGCTGGGCGCGATGACGGTCACGGGGTTGGTGTATGTGCTCGTCGGGTTCCCGCCGGTGGGGCTGGGGCCGGCGATTCTGGCCGCTGTGTACACGGTCGCTGTCTATCGGCCGCGGTCGAGATCGGTCCCTGCGGTCACCGGGGTGACGCTGGCGATGGCCGGTGTGGTCGTCGTCTCGGGGGCCCGGCTCGACACGGCGGTCGCGAACATTGTGGTGTTCGGGGTGGCGTGGGCGCTCGGTGACCGGAACCGCCAGGCTCAGCAGCGGGCCGCGGTCGAGCACGATCGCGCCGAGGGGCTGGAGCGCACCCGGGAGGCGCTGGCCCGCCGCGCGGTGGTCGAGGAGCGGCTGCGGATCGCCCGGGAATTGCATGATGTGGTGGCTCACGCCTTGAGCGTCATCGCCGTCCAGGCCGGGGCGGGACGCGTGGTTGGCGAGGACTCGCCTTCCGCGGCCCGCGAGGCGCTGGCCTCGATCGAGACCGCCAGCCGGTCGGCGCTGGGGGAGATGCGTCGCCTCCTCATGGTGCTGCGGTCCGATGAGGGCGAGGTCGAGCCGCTCGTGCCCTCGCCGGGGTTGTCCGAGCTCGAGGGGCTGGTGGCGGCGACGGTGCGCTCGGGCCTGCCGGTCGAGGTGCGCATCCACGGTGACCGGGTGGCGCTGCCTGCGGGCGTGGATCTGGCCGCCTACCGCATTGTGCAGGAGGCGCTCACCAACGTCCGCAAACACGCGCACGCCAGCCGCGCCAGTGTGGTGATCTCCTACGACCCCAACGAGCTCCGCATCGAGGTGCTCGACGACGGCGTCGGCCCCAGCGGTAACGGTCGACTGGGCGCAGGCCATGGGCTGGTGGGCATGCGGGAACGGGCGGCGTTGTACGGAGGGACCGTGGAGACGGGGCCAGGTCGGCATGGTGGCTTCCGGATGACGGCACGCATACCTTGCCTGGGGGAGACGGGTTGACCACCCGGGTGGCGGTGGCCGACGATCAGCCGCTGGTGCGGGCGGGCTTTGCGGCCATCGTCGGCCACGCGCCCGACCTCGAGCTGGTGGGGGAAGCCGCCAACGGTGAGGAAGCGGTGGCGTTGGCGCTGCGGGAACGACCTGACGTGCTGCTCATGGACGTGCGGATGCCGCTGGTGGACGGGATCGGGGCAACTCGGCGGATCACCGCCGAGGCCCGCACCGAGAACGTGCGGGTGATCATCCTCACGAC
>JBKPCP010000089.1:0-11484 GCA_046727475.1 Actinomycetota bacterium
GGAGGACTACAAGTACGGTGGGTGGACCTTCGAGATCGACCGTGGTGACGAGGGCAACCAGTTCAAGCTGGACGAGACGATGAGCTCCGCCGCGTTGTTGCTCGGCCGGCGGACCTACGAGGGCTTCGCGGCGGCTTGGCCGGAGCGCGACGGGGAGTTCGCCGACAAGTTCAACACCATGCCGAAGTACGTCGTGTCGTCGACGCTGCGCGACCCGGAGTGGACCAACTCGACCGTGCTCTCCGGCGACGTGGTCGACGAGATCACGAAGCTGAAGAAGGGGCAGGACGGCGACATCGTCGTGCACGGCAGCGCCCAGCTCGTGCAGTCGCTGATCGAGAACGATCTCATCGACGAGCTCCGGCTCATGGTCTTCCCGGTCGTACTCGGCACCGGCAAGCGGCTGTTCGGCGAGACCACCGACAAGAAGCGGCTGCAGCTGTCGTCATCAACGGTGGTGGGTGACGGCGTCACCATCCAGGTCTACACGCGCACCTGAACCGGTCGGGACTTGGCCGTACCCCAGAACGACCAGCGGCAAATGGTGCGCCTTTGACTACTCGGACGTTTCCGTCCATAGCAGATTCACCCGTGCAGAATATCCGGTTATCGCTTGCTTTGATCGACACCTTCGGCATGGAGTTCGTGCCGCCGGCACCGATAGCTTGACACGCCAGCCACTCCGTGCGCTTATTGACTCCGTCGGGGGAGGTCTATCTCCAAATCACTAGGGGGGAAGCATGCGTAAGCGTCTTGTTGTTGGTGCCGTGGGTGTCGCGACGGCTGCACTCGTCACCTTCGCAACGCCGGCTGCGGCGTTTGAGTGCTACAACGCGGTCCGCTCGGCCCAGGGGAACCAGTCCGCGGCAGGGGCCAACGCGCTGCACTCGTTCGAGGAGATCCTCTCCGACCCGGAGATTGTCGGCTTGTGTCCGGAAGGCGTCCAGTTCGTCGTCGCCGGGCTTGAGGATGCGGGCTTCCGCACCGACGTGCTGATCAACTTCCGGACGCTGATGGCTCGTGGTCTGGAGAGCCAGCACGAGGAGAAGCTGAACGATGGTTCCGGGATCGACCACCTTTCCGAGGAGTTCTTTGCCACCGTCGATCCGCTGATCGGGCAGGCGTTCGGGATCTGCGCGTAGCGCTCCTGTTCGCTACCAGATCCTCGTTCCCGGGTTCGCGGGTCGCTCCGCGCTCGCTCGCTGACTGTTCGATCGGGACCTATCGGGGCTCCGCGATGCGTCGACCTACAGATGGAGTTCCCTTGTCGCCGGTGGGGCTGATGACCGGAGCGACCTCGTGGCGATTTACCTCGGCCCCGCTCAGGCGGCTTGCCCATCGCTCCCTTGAACGCGAGGCGATGCGGGCTCCGGCTGTCGGTTTGAACGGGTCGTCGTCCGCTCAATGCTCGAGAATGCAGCACGCCAGGGCTTCCGGCTCACAACTCGAAACACCGCCCTCAGCGCGGCCGAGCCCAGGGCGCAACCGGCGACTGCAGGGTCGCGCAGTGCGGCATGTCCGTCCCTGGGGGAACGAGGACCGGAGGTTATATGGGGCCGGTTAGGGCGCAGCGGCGGCGTAGTGGCCGAGGAGTTCGAGAATTCGAAGGCCGGCGTTCAAGGTCCGGTCGTCGCGGTCGTTGCGAGGGGTGTAGGTGGCGAGAGTTACCGCGGCGATCCGCAGCCGGGATGCCACGGCCGTGACGGCATGTTCCATGTCAGACATCGACAGTCCTCCCGGTACCGGTTCGTCGACCACACCCGGGGCGGTCCGCGGATCGAACACGTCGTTGTCGATGTGCAGGTAGACCTCGTCCACCCGCCCTACCAGCCGGTCCAGCTCAGAGTCGAGGTCGCCGACCGGCCTGCCCTGATGCCAGGGCACGGTGCGAATGGTCGAGCGTCGCAGCCGGCGGACCTCCGCCGCCGGCGACAGGCTGCGAACGCCGACGAGCAGCGTCGCATCCTCGGGGACCGGCGTGCTGTCGCCGATCGATGCCCATAACTGCTGGTGGCAGTGCCCGGTGGCGATCGCCAGCGACATGCCGGGGAAGAAGCCGCTGGCGGATGATTCGGGGGTGTTGAAGTCGGCGTGCGCGTCGACCCACACCATGCCGCACTGCTTGCGCTCTATTCCGGCCAGCACGCCCATGCACACATCACACGATCCTGCCAAGACGACGGGAAGCTGTCCCGCGGCGACCGCCTCCTGCACCAGCGGCCGTAGCCGCCGGTTGACCGCCCTCGATGCAGACGGCACATCGATACCAACCAGCGTCCCCGCCGGGACCTCGGCCCGCCGGCTCGTGACACGGATCCCGCCGCCCGCCAACAGCCGCTCGGCGCCGGCACGCAGGTACCGGCCCGGGCCCTCCGCCGCGGGGTGGGCGCCGTCACCGGCCATGAACGGCACCTGGATCAGACAGATATCCACGGCCATGGAACCTACCTAGACGCCGACACCTGACACCGTCTGGCGCGGGGCGAGCACGTACCGCCGAACGCCGTCCACCACTCACCCCAACCCGGTGTGGGCCGGTCGTATCGCGAAGCGCCGTTCGCCTTCTTCGGTGGCCTCATGCGCGGTTGATCGCCGTCAGGCGAACTGGAAAGCAGGTGGAAAGGCGATGATGACCACGGCGGCCCACCCTGCGTAGATGGGCAGGTATGTGGTCTGCCAGCGCTCGAGATCGCTGGGCGGGCGGCGGTGGCGCAGGAACCCGACGCTGAGCCAGGCGGCCCACGTGAGGTTGACCAGCAGGACGATGTTGAGCCCGAGTGCGGCCAGCTTGTTCGGGCTGACGCCGAACTCGGCGATCCGGCTGAGCATCGCGGTGAGCATGAGAGCGTCGAGGAGGAGCGCGCTGATCACCAGCAGCAGCTGCAGGCGGTCGAAGCCGTCCGGGCGTGCCTGGGGGTCTCGCGCGGAGATCGCGTAGAGCAGGAGCCCGAGCACGAGCACGAGGATCAGGTCGACCAGGATGAGCAAGTTCCGGTCGACCTCGACGACACTGTCCGTGGCGAGGGTCGCCACCAGGAACGCCAGCAGCATCACGACGGTCAGCGGAGTGAACACGCGGGTGAGGACTGGGGCGATGTTCTCGACCACGCTCTGCTTCGCCTCTACCAGCCAGGCGGCCACGAGGACGGCGCCCACGGCCCCGCAGGGCAGCACCCACTCCTCCACGAGCCAGAACTCATCCAGGCCGATCGCGGTGAACCCGGCCATCGTGAGCCCGACGAGTACCCCGCCCCCGAGGGCGAGGAGGGTGTAATAGACCACCCATTCGCCGGTGAACCGGACGAAGTCCATGCGTCGGTGGTGCGAGCGCCATTCCCCGCCGACATAGGCCAGGCCGACCGCGAACCACAGCATGATCGGCAGGTGGATCGCGGTGAGGACCTCGGTCGAACCGGCGCCGGCGAACGGGTAGAGGTTGGCGACGACCGCCCCGAGCAGGAACGGCGGTACCAGCAACCGCACCGATCTCGGCAGGCCGATCTGCCGCTTCCAGGCGAAGTAGCCGGCCAGGAAGGGCAGCACGAACAGGCTGAGGTTGCGGGCGTAGAAGCCGCCGTCCGTGCTCAGATCCAGACCTAGCAGTGCCGGCACCTTGATCGCCAGTGCGGATGCTCCGGCCAGCCCCAGCACCACCGGCAGCTCATGGCGCGACCGGGCCGTCGATGTGTCCGGTGTCTCGAGGCCGAGAACGAGCTGCTTCCACAGTCGCTCGGAGTGCTCGCGCGCGAACTCCCGGGACACCTCGTCGAGGCTGCCCATCCGCTTGACGGCAACGAGGAACGCCTCGTCGCCGCGTAGGCCCGCGCCTTCGAGCTCGGCGACCTGGTCGCGCAGATGGTCTTCCAGCTCGTCGGTATCCCTTGAGCTGATCGCGCGATGGCGCTGCATGTAGCCCCGCCACTGGCCGATCCGTGTCTCCAACTCGGCGTCTGGGCTCCCCGCCACAGCTGTCACCGTCCCGGTCCCGCCAGGGGCATCGGCGCCGGCGCCATCAACGCACTGGCCTCCGCCCACACCCGCTTCAGCGTCCCGCTGACCACGGCCCACTGCCGGCGACGCTCGGCCAGGGCCGCCACGCCAGTCGGGGTGATCGCGTAATGCTTGCGCCGCCGACCGCTGGGCGCCACACGCCAGCTCGCCTCCACGTAGCAGAGGCGCTCCAGCCGGTGCAGTAGCGGGTAGAGCATGCCGTCCGTCCAGGTCATGCGACCTCCGGAGAGCTCGTTGACTCTCTTGAGGATCGCGTACCCGTACGACTCCCCGTCGGCGAGGATCCCGAGCACCAACGGCGTCGCCGACGCGGCGACCAGGTCCTTGTCGATCCGCACTCAAGCCCGCCTCTCGTCCAGCACGTCTACCTAGAAGTGCTAGGCAAGCATACATAGAGGCGCAAGGGTCGTGGGCAATCCGTGCGGATCTGATCGATCTCGCTGTACGCGCGCCGGCGATCAAGCCCCGACCGGCGGTGATGGGGGTGCCGGCGCCAGAACTAGTTTGATCGGGTAGGCCGCCGGCCTGCTGCAGGAGTTCCTTCATCTATGGGCAGGTCGGCCGCCCGTGTCGAGGATCTGCTTGAGCGTGTCGAGGTTCGCGGCAACGGCCGACTTGACCCGGGAGGCCGCCAATGGCGCAACGAGGCGCAGCGGACCCGAGGGCTGGAGGTTCATGGTGTTGGTGAGGGCGGTGGCGTTTCCTGCCGGCTCGAGCAGGTAGGTGATATCGCCATGGAAGGGCCCGAGAGTACCTCGGATCGAGAGCCTGCGGTCGGGCTCGAACTCGGTCACCGTGAATGTTTCCTCACTTTGGGTGGGAACCGTCCGGGTCTGCCCGTACCGCGCGCCGACGTCCGTCGGCCCTCCGGTGATCTTCCGTGTTCCGCTGATCGCGTAGTTCCACAGCGGCAGGTTTTCGAAGTGGGCGAGGAACGCGAACACCTCGGCCGGTGGGCGGTTGATCGTGACCGCGTTGGTGAACTTCATTTGAGCCAATCTCCTTACCCTGATGGGGTCTGCTGTTCGGTTCTCCGCTGCGATGTGGCAGCCGAGATGGACATGTGGCCTCCTTTGGTCCGCTCGCCCACCTGGTCGGGCGAGTTGACACCAGCCTTGGCCTGGTCCCGGGGACGTGTCAGTGACTTCGGTAGCGGGGCCGCGTAACCGAAGTCACCCGGTTGCTCGTCACGTGGCGGTCGGGTTCCAGGACTGGTCGTGGAGACCTGCCGGGTCGAGGATGTGGATGCTGTCCGGTGAGGTCGCCACCAGTCGGTCACGGCGGAAGTCCCGCAGCACCCGGGCCACCACCTCCCGGACCGACCCGACCGCGTCGGCCAGCTCCTGTTGCGACACGCGTGCCACGAGGCGGCCTTGGGGGCGCAGCTGAGCGGAGGCGAGATCCAGCAGGTGCGCAGCCACCCGCTGCCGTACCGACCCGAAAGCGATGATCGCCGTCTGCTGCAGCGTCTCATACAGCCGTCGGTTCAGCTCCTCCGCCAGCGCCCACGAGACCCGGGCATCGCGGTGCGCGGCCGCGATCAACGTCCGCGAGTCAATCCGGAACAGGCTCGACTCGGCCAGCGTCTGAACGCTGACGTCGGCGGGCCCACCGACGAGGACCGCGATCCCCAGCACGTCGCAGGCGCGCGCGTACCGCACCGTCACCTGCCGGCCCTCCGGAGAGGTCATGTAGACACGCAGCAGGCCACGGACGACGAGCAGCGCCCTCGGATACGAACCCTCCCGATAGATCGTGCTGCCGGCCGGATAGTCCGTACGCTCCCCCGCCTCCACCAGCGCGTCGACCAGATCCGCCGCCAGCCTCCCCAGGAAGCTGCGCGCCACCGCCTCCGAGACTTCTCGGTCAGCCACGGTCCCAAGGATCCGGCATACGGTCGCGGAGTGCCGGCCAACGACGGTGACTTCCTCGCCGGCGTACCCGGCACCGACGCCGTGCCAGCTCGCCCTCTTGAGAGTGCGTCGAGCGTGGACACCGTCTTGATGAGCAGCGCGGGTGGGCGCAGGGTGACGTTGCTGACCAGCGCACCGAGGCGCACCCGTCTGGTCTGGTTGGCGAGGAAGCCGAGTAGCACGTAGGCCTCCAACCCGGCGTCGTCGGCTCGCTGACCGAGCCCGGAGAACTCCTCGGGTGGCGTTCGACCCCCGCGCCAGGACTGATTCGTGACGCTGATGCTGATCCGCACGTGGTCATCTCCGTGATGGCTTCGAGTGATCTCTTCCACGCGCGGCTGCCTGGGCAAGATCTCCACGCTCACTCCCTGCTCGAGGTGACGGCTGCTCGCCGGCTGTCTGCTCTGGGTCAAGCTGGTCCGGAGTGGCCCAGCTGGCCAACCGGACGTGACCGCCCCTCGGGACAGCCCGTCAACAGTTGGCCTTGCTGTCCGAGGTCCGCACGCCCGGGTGGCCCACCTCGCCGTCGATTGCCTCACGGATCAGATCAGCTGGCTAGCTACTCAGGTTGTAGGCCACCGGATGGCTGGGCTGGTAGAGCTGGAGATCGGACCCGCTGGGTAGGCTGACCGAGGCGAGCAGCCCCCAGCCCTCGTCGCTGATCGGGCGGGTGGGCTCGACGCCTTTGGCGGCAAGCTCCTGGAGCGTGCTCGCGATGTCCTCGCACATCAGGTACAGCTCGTGCTTTGGTTCACCGTGGGTGGGGTGGACGGCGATCTCGGCAGGGGGCAGTCTGAAGATCAGCCAGCCGTCGCCCGCGTCCACGCCGGGGAAGCCGAGCGTGTCGCGGATGAAGGCCCGGTCTGCTGCCGCGTCGCGGGTGTAGATGATCACATGCGTTCCGTTAATCATGATTCCTCGCCAGTTAGGAGTCTGTGTTGCTTGAGATGGTTCGTGCCGGCAGCGAGCGCCGGCCGGTTCGGGCGGCGCCGCCGGCCGCGGCCGTTACGAACAACACACCTAGGGCCTGAACCGGCTGGGGAGCCTGCCCGAGCACTACGATCCCGACCACCAGTGCGACCGCCGGCTCGACACTCATGAGGGTGCCGAACGCCGCGGACTCGAGCCGGCGCAAAGCAACCAACTCGAGCGCATAGGGCAGTACCGGCAGCAGCAGCGCGAGCCCGGCCGCTGCTACCACGGCACCGGCCGTTACCCGAGGTAGGGCCTGCGGTGCGGCAACGCCAGCAGCTACGAGTGCCGCCACCGGCATGGAGATCGCGAGCCCGGCCAGGCCGGTAAGCCGGTCACCGACCCGCTGAGTCAGCAGGATGTAGCCGGCCCAGCAGATCGCGGCGGCCAGCGCACAGCCGATTCCGACCAGATCCGCTGACGACCGCCACGGCTGAGTCACCAGGAGCACGCCCGCACCCGCCAGCGCTGGCCAGGCCAATCCCGACCGCCCGGACCGCCGAGCGACCGCAACCGCGAGCGGACCCAAGAGCTCGCAGGCGACCGCGGTCGCGAGCGGGATGCGCGCGATGGCCTCGAAGAAGAGCAGTGTCATGCCGGCGCTGACCACGCCGAGCAGGACGGCGTCGACCAGGTCGCGGCGCGCCATCGCCCACGGCCGAGGTCGTGTGATCAAAGTGAAGATCACGGCTGCCCAGCTCAGTCGGAGCCAGGCCGCACCGGCCGAGCCGACCGCGGGGAACAAGGAGGTCGAGGCCGCCGCGCCGAGCTGGACGCTGAACACGGACGTCACCGTGAGACCGACGCCGAGCGAGGGCAACCGAGAACCAGCGGGTTCGCCGATTGTGGCGGGCAGGTGCGCGTCGCGGGCGAGAGCCATGCCCCCATCCGACCTGACCCAGACCGTCCGTGTCTATCGCTAATTCTTGGATCCATTGTCCATGAATCATGGACAATAAGTGGTATGGAGACCCGCTTGCTCGGCGCCCTGGTCGAACTGCACCGACGGGGCACCATGCGCGCAGTGGCTGAGGCGACCGGATACGGGACCTCGGCCGTCTCGGCGCAGCTGGCTTCCCTGGAGCGTGATCTAGGCGTCGAGCTGGTCGAGCGGGCCGGTCGCAACGTACGGCTCACCACGGCCGGTCGACAGCTTGTCGGGTACGCCGAGCAGATCCTGGGCATCGCCGAGGCGGCGCGGACCGCGCTCCGCGGCGACACCGAGCCCAGTGGCCTGCTTCGAGTCGGTGCTTATGCGAGCGTCCTGTCAGCCGACATCGTCCCGGTGGTGCAGCAGCTGGCAGTCTCCCATCCAGGTCTGCGGCTCGAGCTCCAAGAACGGGAGCCGATGGAGGTCATGCAGTTGCTCGCCGACGACCGCATCGACCTGGGATTCGTCTACGACTACAGCCTCGTCCCGCGCTTTCGCGATGACGGTGGAGCCCTGCGCTTCATCCGCGCCGCGCCGCTGCTGCTCGCGATGCCAACGAGCCGGAATGCGCCCGGGACTATCGACTCACCGGAACGGCTTGCCTCCGTTGCGGACCTGCCCTGGGTGGTGAATTCCCGCGGTGACGATGACGGCGAGCTCGTCGAGCGGGTCTGCGCGGCCGCCGGCGTCAGTCCTGACATCGCGCACAAGGTCGACAGTCTGGAGCTCATCCTCGAGTTCGTGGCCGCCGATCTCGGGATCGCTCTCGTTCCGGCGTCCGTGCCGGCACGCGAGGGCGTCAACCTTGTGCCGATGTCCAACGATGGTCCGCTACGGCGGACGTATGCGGCCACCCGCCCAGGTCGCCAGGACTGGCCCGCGAGCGCACTCGTCACGCAGCGAGTCGCCGCCCACGCACACGGGATCGCGTGACCGCCACGCTACTTGCGGTACGAGAGTGCGGGTGTGCTAGTTCGGCTGATGCTTGACGTCTGGTCTTCGGTCGAGGGTTGACGATATGCCGACATGTCCTGGTGCGGCACCTCGATGGCGCCGGATATGTGCTGCGATGGGTGCGTGCTACGGCGGGCGCGTGCCACCGAGCCTGCCGAGAGCCAGGCGCCCCTCGACAGGACGCATGCGCCTCAAGCAGTCGCGCGACTGCGCGCCATCAAACTCGAACGGGACCCGCACGGGGCTGATCCGCGGCAACCGTCCGCCGGCGATGTCGTGACGGCTACTCGCTGACCTCTGCGATGCGACGCCTGAGGAAACGGCGCTCGGGCTCGGCATGCGCGAGCTCGAGAGCACGTTCGTACTCCACGCGTGCCTCGCGCGTCCGACCCAGGCGGCGAAGCAGGTCGGCAAGAGTCGAGTGGAAGTACTGGAAGCCGTCGAGGTCGAGCCGCTCGACGAGGGCGAGCCCCGCTGCGGTGCCCTCCGCCTCCGCGACTGCGATCGCGCGGTTCAGTTCGACGACGGCAGAGCCGGTCAACCGCGACAGCTCGCCGTACAGCGCTGCGATCTGCGGCCAGTCGCGCGGCTCCTCGGTGTGCGACGACGCGATCGCGGCCTGGATGACGTATGCACCCCGGCCGTTCAGGGCGAACGCACGATGGAGCGCTGCACACCCGCGGGCGATCTGCTCCGCGTCCCAGCGCGTACGGTCCTGGTCCGCCAGCAGCACAAGGTCGCCGTCATCGAACCGTGCGTCGCGGCGGGCGTCATCGAGCAACATCAACGCGTAGAGCCCGTGCACCTCTGGCTCCTGCGGCATCAACTCGGTGAGCGCGCGCCCCAGCCACAGCGCCTCGGCTGCCAGATCGACACGGCCGCCGTAGCCCTCGTTGAAGATGAGGTAGACGACCGCGAGCACCGCCGCGAGCCTCTCCGGCAGCACGTCCTCTCCGGGCATGCTGAAGGGGATGCCCGCGTCCCGGATCTTGCGCTTGGCTCGGGAGAGCCGGCGCTTCATCGTCGGCGCCGGCACGAGGAAGGCCCGCGCTATCTCGTCCGTGCTCAGCCCGCCGAGTGCCCGCAGCGTCAGGGCCACCTGCGCCTCGAGCGCCAGCGCCGGATGGCAGCAGGTGAAGATGAGCTCGAGGCGCTCGTCGGGAAACGTCGACTCCACCATGGCGTCGTCCACGGCCTCCGGGATGTCGAGCAGGCGCAGCTTTTCCGCGAGCGTGCGGTCCCGGCGGATGCGGTCGATCGCACGGTTGCGCGCCGTGGTCACCAGCCAGGCACCCGGGTTTGCCGGAGGTCCTTCGCGAGGCCACCGCTCGGCCGCGATGGCAAACGCGTCCTGGGCGGCTTCCTCGGCGAGATCGAAGTCGCGGAGGAACCCGACCAGGGCGGCGACGACCCTACCCCACTCGTCGCGGAAGACCTGCTCGATCAGGGCCTAGCGCTCCATAACCGGACGTACGTCGATGGCGCCGCCCAGGCGTGCGGCCGGGATCCGGGCAGCCAGGGCAATCGCGGCGTCGAGGTTGTCCGCCTCGTACAGGTAGTAGCCGCCCAGGGCCTCCTTCATCTCGATGAACGGGCCGTCCGTCGTCAGCGTCCGACCGTCCTGCACGCGCACGGTCGTGGCCGTGTCGGCCGGATGCAGCTGGTGGCCGCCGATGACGCCGGGCGTCGAGGAGATGTCCATGTACTCCGCCGTGATCTGCTTCTGATCCACGTCACTCAGGCTGTTGAAATGCGCCCACGCATCGCCGCCGGAGTGGATGAGCAACAGGTACTTCATGTCCGTCCTCCTTGGTCGAGACTGTCGTCCCTACGACGAACCGGCAAGGCGCGAGGGGACGGACCGTCATGCACTTTCAGCACTCACCTGATATCTGGAAGGACTTTCCCGAGCTCGCGGCGGGGGTACTCCTCGCCGGGCCGATCGACCAGGACGCGGTCGTCGACCCTCAACTGGCTGCGTACGAGGCGGTCGCGACATCTCGGCTCGCCACCGGGTCTGAGGGCCAGCTTCCGGAGATCCAGGCGTGGCGGCGCGCGTACTCGCGGATGGGGCTCAGGCCCACGCAGTACCGCTGCGCGTCGGAGTCCTTGTTGCGGCGCTTCAGACGGGAGCATTCCCTTCCCCGCGTGCATCCGCTGGTCGACCTGTGCAACGCGATGTCCATGGCTTCGGGAGTTCCAGTGGCCGTATTCGACGTGGCGAGGCTTGATGCCTACCTGGAGGTGCGGTACGCGACCGGCGAGGAGACGTACGACACCTTCTCGGGCGGGACCGAGCATCCCGAGCCTCATGAAGTCGTCTTCGCAGACGGCGCCTGCCGCGCACACGCCCGTCGCTGGACGAACCGGCAGAGCGGTTACTCGGCGGTGCGCGACTCGACGCGGACCGTCCTGGTCGTCGCCGAGGCCATGCACAGCTCGGCCGCGGGTGATGTCACGGAGCTCATCGAGAGGATCGCGGACGAGTTGGGCGCGGTATGGCCCGTCACGCCGAGGAGCGCGATCTTGAGTCGGCCCTTTCCACGCTTCGAGCTCTGGTAGCCGAAGCGGTGGACCTTCGTTCCTGCCGGGAACGACGCGGACGAGGCCAGCGGGCGCGGGGATTATGCGGCGGCAGTCAGGGTGGGTGTGCGTTCGTGGCGGCGGTGAGGAGCGGCGTTGAGAACGCGCGCCAGGTCCCCG
>JBKPCP010000090.1:0-10356 GCA_046727475.1 Actinomycetota bacterium
TCGGCGCCGACTCGCGGCGGAGCAGCGGCTCGAGCTCTCGTGCGGCGGCCAGAGCATCGCCGGCGTCGTAGAGCACGGCCGCGGCGCGATAGGCCGCGAGGTCGTCGGTCATCGTCCGCCCTCTCGCTGCTCGGAACCCCCACTCTGTGGCCGGGAGGCGCCTGACGACAAGGGCTGCAGCTGGTGCGGCGGCCGAGGGTCAGGCTTCGTTGAGGCGGTCACCCCGTCCGGTGTCCAATGCACGATGACCGACGGGCGCGGGAACCGCCGTCCGGGAAGGTGCTCGCCGGCTCGTCGACCGTCGGCCTCACCGCCGCCTTGGATCCACTGCCACGCCGGAGCCCGAAAGGCCCTCCGCGCCGCGGGAGCAGCACGAAGGGCCTTCGATCGGTACGGGTTACTCGCTGGCCTCGGCGACCCGCCGTCCCCGGCCGCCGGCCGCGGCGGGGACCGCGGCAACGTCCGTCAGCTCGGACTTCGGGTTGCCGACGAACGTGAAGTTCGCCTCGCGGCCCTCGCCCTCGACATCGACGACGACGATCTCGCCGGCCTTGAGCTCGCCGAAGAGGATCTTCTCCGACAAGGTGTCCTCGATCTCGCGCTGGATGGTCCGCCGCAGCGGCCGGGCGCCGAGCACCGGGTCGAACCCGTGGTCGGCGAGCAGCGCCTTGGCGGCCGGCGTTAGCTCGATGCCCATGTCCTTGTCCCGCATCCGGATGTCGACCTGGGTGATCATCAGGTCGACGATCCGGACGATCTCTTCCTGGGTCAGCTGGTGGAAGACGATCACGTCGTCGACGCGGTTGAGGAACTCCGGCCGGAAATGCTGCTTGAGCTCGTCGGTGACCTTGGACTTCATCCGGTCGTAGTCGCCGTCGGATTCGCCGCCGGAAGAGAACCCAAGGCTCTGGCCCTTTGAGATGTCACGGGTACCGAGGTTCGTGGTCATGATGATCACGGTGTTCTTGAAGTCGACCACCCGACCCTGGGCATCGGTGAGCCGGCCGTCCTCGAGTACCTGCAACAGCGAGTTGAAGATGTCCGGGTGCGCCTTCTCGACCTCGTCGAAGAGCACGACGGAGAACGGACGCCGGCGCACCTTCTCGGTCAGCTGGCCGCCCTCCTCGTATCCGACGTAGCCGGGAGGGGAGCCGAACAGCCGCGAGACCGTGTGCTTCTCGGAGAACTCGCTCATGTCCAGCTGGATCAGCGCGTGCTCGTCACCGAACAGGAACTCCGACAGCGCCTTGGAAAGCTCGGTCTTCCCGACCCCCGAAGGGCCGGCGAAGATGAACGAGCCGCCTGGGCGCTTGGGGTCCTTCAGACCGGCCCGGGTACGTCGGATCGACTTGGACAGCGCCTTGATCGCGTCTTCCTGGCCGATGATCCGCTTGTGGATCTCGTCCTCCATGTGGAGCAGTCGCGAGGTCTCTTCCTCGGTGAGCTTGAACACCGGGATGCCGGTCGCGGTGGCCAGCACCTCGGCGATGAGCTCCTCGTCGACCTCGGCGACCACGTCGAGGTCGCCGGCCTTCCACTGCTTCTCGCGCTCGGCCTTCTGACCGATGAGCTGCTTCTCGCGGTCGCGCAGGGAGGCGGCCTTCTCGAAGTCCTGGGAGTCGATCGCGGACTCCTTCTCCCGACGGACCTCGGCGATCCGCTCGTCGAACTCGCGCAGGTCCGGCGGTGCGGTCATGCGCCGGATGCGCAGCCGCGAGCCGGCCTCGTCGATCAGGTCGATCGCCTTGTCCGGCAGGTACCGGTCGGAGACGTAGCGGTCGGCCAGCTGGGCCGCGGCCACCAGCGCGGCGTCGGTGATCGACACCCGGTGGTGTGCCTCGTAACGGTCGCGCAGGCCCTTGAGGATCTCGATGGTGTGGGCCAGCGTGGGCTCATGCACCTGGATCGGCTGGAAGCGGCGCTCCAGGGCGGCGTCCTTCTCGACGTACTTGCGGTACTCGTCCAGCGTGGTCGCACCGATGGTCTGCAGTTCGCCGCGGGCCAGCATCGGCTTGAGGATGCTCGCTGCGTCGATGGCGCCCTCGGCGGCGCCCGCCCCGACCAGGGTGTGGATCTCGTCGATGAACAGGATGATGTCGCCGCGCGTGCGGATCTCCTTGAGGACCTTCTTCAACCGCTCCTCGAAGTCGCCGCGGTAGCGGGATCCGGCGACGAGCGCGCCGAGGTCGAGCGTGTAGAGCTGCCGGTCCTTCAGCGTCTCGGGCACCTCGCCCTTGACGACGTTCTGGGCCAGGCCCTCCACGACTGCGGTCTTGCCGACGCCGGGTTCGCCGATCAGCACGGGGTTGTTCTTCGTCCGGCGGGACAGCACCTGCATGACCCGCTCGATCTCCTTCTCGCGCCCGATGACCGGGTCGAGCTTGCCCTCACGGGCGGCCTGGGTCAGGTTGCGGCCGAACTGGTCGAGGACGAGGGACGTCGAGGGTGCCTCGCCCTGCGGCCCGGCACCGGAGGTGGCGGCTTCCTTGCCGCCCTGGTACCCGGACAGCAGCTGGATGACCTGCTGGCGGACCCGGTTGAGGTCGGCGCCGAGCTTGACCAGCACCTGGGCGGCGACGCCCTCCCCCTCGCGGATCAGCCCGAGCAGGATGTGCTCGGTGCCGATGTAGTTGTGGCCGAGCTGCAACGCCTCCCGCAGAGACAGTTCCAGCACCTTCTTTGCCCGCGGCGTGAACGGGATGTGTCCGCTCGGCGCCTGCTGGCCCTGACCGATGATCTCCTCGACCTGCTGACGTACGGCCTCCAGCGAGATGCCCAGGCTCTCGAGCGCCTTTGCGGCCACACCCTCGCCCTCATGGATGAGGCCCAGGAGGATGTGCTCGGTCCCGATGTAGTTGTGGTTGAGCATCCTGGCCTCTTCTTGAGCCAGGACGACGACGCGCCGTGCGCGGTCGGTAAACCTCTCGAACATCAGCGGCACTCCTCACCGAGCGGTCTGGGTGTGCCCGGGGCTCTCCCGGTCCGCCCGTACCCGCATGCTAACCCGCTCCCCGCGGCCGTTGGCGGTCGTCACACGACGGTAACCGGGAGGGGACGTGACTGCACAACACCCGTCCTACCCGACCGCGTTCCGGCAAGTCGCCCGCGTACGCCACGGGCGAACGTTCACGCCCATCCCGGCGCTCGCATCTCGCGACGGCCCCTCCCGTCTTGTGGCGGCCTTTGCACGTCAAAGCACGCTCCGTGGCGTGCACAACCCGCCACAAGATGGCAGGTGGGTGGAGAGGGCGGCTGAGTGTGGCGCCGGCCATCTCAGCCACCTGAGCCATGGTGCGGCGGGGCGCCCTCCCCTGCAGCCGACGCCCCGTCCCCCGGCGCTCTGTTCTCCGGTGCTCCGTTCCCGGGCGCCGAGGCCCCTTGGCGGCGTTCGGTCCACGCCGGCCAGACACGCTCGGCGACCGTGGCCCGCAACCGGCCGCCGAGGTGCATGGCACGCCACACGCCGCGGTATCCCGGCAAGAGGCCGCTCGCCACGACCACGTGTCCGACGATCACCGGCGTGAACAGGTACGTCGACCATCGGTGGATCCGGTTGAACCAGACGAACGCGGGACCGCCGGAGACCACGTAGAGCCCGACACCGCTGACGATGAGGGCCGCTAGCAGCAGGATCATCACGACATTGGCAATCCGCTGGCCAGGGTCGAAGTGACCCTCGTGGCGGCCGAAACGTCTCGTGACGAGCGCTGCCGGCCAGCGCACGAACCAGCGCAGCTCCGACCGTCTGAAGCGCACCGAGTCCGCCGCAAGAGTCCACGCCGCGCGCCAGCCCAGCAATAGCCCGAGCGCCGTCAGGCCCACGAACACCCAGCCGATGACGTTGTGCAGGTCCGTGTCGGATGTGCCGAACAGCTCGGCGAGTGGGCTCGCGTCGCCTTCCCGGCCCAGCGTGAGCCACCAGCCGGTGAACAGCAGGACGAGCACGGTCAGGTACACGCCGGCGTGGAACCATCGGGTCCGCCGGTTGTTCCGCTCTACCGTCGTCGTCACGCCACCCAGGTCAGTATTCATACGGGCCAGAATCGGAGTCGTCAGGCGACGGCGAGTCGTCGGACGGTGAGGAGCCGACGTCCTCGACGTTGACCGTTATCTCGGACTCGGCTCCCGCCGGTGAGTGGTCGGCGTTGCGCAACGAGATGTTGAGGGTGTGCTCCCCGGGCTCGAGACCCTCGACGGCAGGCGAGTCCGCGGTGATCTCCCGTGCCTCGCGGTTCCCCTCCTCGAAAACCTCGTACGCGTCGTCGTCGCCGTCGAAGAAGACATGGACGTGGTGTAGGCCGGTATCCGTGGCGCCGAGCTCTTCGCTCGACTCGACCTCGAGCGTGAACGGCACGCTGATCGTGTCGCCGTCGGCCGGCTGGAGAATCTCTACCGTCATACTGCCGTTGTCGTCGGTGGCGGTCGCCGCGTCGTCGCCGTCATCGCCCCCGCACGCACTGACACCGAGCGCGAGCGCACCTACCACCGCGATCATCCGTAGTCGCTTGGTCATTGGACCTCATCCTTCGTCGTGTGCGAATTGTGTGCGAACTCTTACGAGAGGTAGTACGCGCGGCCTGCGACTTCCGGTTCGACGCGAACGGACCGGATTAGAAACGGACCTCGTCGCGGCAAAGGCACGGGTGCGGCCTGGGTGTTGACGATCGGTCATGAGCTCTCTCCTTGGAGAGTTGGTTGGGTGGTCCAGGTGCGCGACGTCAGTCGGCGCCGCTTGTCTTGCCCATGGTTGGGACGTCGGACCCGCCTTCGCACCGTGGCGACCCCCCGGCCTTTCAGATCACCCGGGAGGGCGGCATTCACCATGCAGTTGCCGCGGCGTGGCACCTGTGCGGGTGGGAGACCTCGATGAGCTAGTCGCTCTCCAACGCGTGCACCTGGCCGCTACGGTCGCCGGGTCGGAATGGCGTCGCCCTACGCCGGGACTCGAACGGAGGCCGCCAATTCGGCGGCCAACTGGTCCCGCGAGTCCAGTCGGAGTTTCCGGAAGACGCTCGTGAGGTGCCCTTCGACCGTGCGTGCGGTGATGAACAGCGTCTGTGCGATCTCGCGGTTGGTGAGGCCCTCGCTGGCGAACTCGGCGACACGGCGCTCGCTGGCGGTCAGCGACTCAAGCCCCGTCAGAAGGACCCGGCGCGGGCGCGCGCCGGTGGCGCGGAGCTCGGTCCCTGCGTATTCGGCGAGCGGCCTGGCGCCCGAGCGGTGGGCGGCGTCAAGCGCTTCGCGCAGGAGCGCTCGAGCTTCGGTGCGGCGGTTGCGCCGCCTAAGCAGGGCGCCGAGGTCCGCAAGAGCGCGCGCTCGTTCCAACCGGGCGCCGCCGCGCTCGAGATCGTCGACGGCCTCGCGGAGCAGCGACTCTCCACGGTCGCCGCCGGCCACGACGCCGGCGGCGCGCTTCGCCACGCCGAGCGCGCGCGGAGCTCCGAATCCCCGGGCGAGCGCGAGCTCCTCGTCTGCGAGGCGTCCGGCCGCCTCCCGATCGCCGAGCGCCAGATCGGCGAGCGCGGCCTCCGACCGCCAGGGGAGGGCACCGGGACAGGTCACAAACGCTCGGGTCAGGACGACTCCGACGGCCAGGAAGTCCTCGAGGCCTTCGGCCAAGCGTCTCTGTGCGATCCGCAGCTGGCCGCGCGCGAAGCGAGGAATTGCGGCGATGAGCGATCCCCCCTCTGCTTCACACTCGAGCGGCGCCAGCGTTCTCTCCGCGGCATCGAGCTCGCCCTGAAGGACCTGCGTCTTGATGAGCAGACCGGCGTTCATGACGCGGTACATCGCTGGTGCGGGGAGCTCGGTCGCCGCAAGGGCGGTGCGGGCGTCCGCCTCGGCAGCGCCGAGATCGCCACAGCGCAGCGCGAGCCAGCCGCGGCCGGCCAGGCCTCCGGCAAGCCGGACGCTGTCCCCGGTCGCCCGCGCCAGCGCGATCGAGCCATCGAGCAGTGGCCGCACCTGCGCATATCGTTCGGCCCAGAGCAGCGCGAACATCGACTGGGAAAGCCACCCCGAGTACGGGAACCATGGCCTGCCGGCCGAGCCAGCAGGTGCGCTGTCTCCCGCTGCGAGCGCGCGGCTCGCGAGCTCGGCCCCGACCTCGGCCGGCTCATTTGTCAGGACGGAGACGAAGGCGGCGGCTGCTAGCAGCTCCGGTGGTGCGCCCGGCTGGTTCGCAGCGCGGTTGCGCAGGGTCACACCACGAAGGGCGGCCGAAGGTGGCGGGAACGGGTCGCTCATCTCGGCCACCACGGCGGCCGCCTCGAGCGCAAGGGCGAGCTCGGAGTCACGGGCATCGAGCGCACCTGCTGCCCGGTCGAGAACCTCGACCGCCTGACCGAAGTGGTGAGCGCTACTGAGCGCGTGCGCCAGCACCAGGGCGGCCTCGGCGCTTGCCGCGGCGTTCGGCGCCATATCCACCGCACTCTGCAGGTGCTCCGGCCATTCGGTGTGCCCGATGCTGGCCTCGGCCATCCCGAGGTCCAGCAGCAGTGCCGCCCGGTCGCCGGGGAACGGTGGTTCAGCGAGCGCGCGTCGCAGGAAGACGGCCTCTGCCTCGGGAGCACCCTGCTTTCCCGCCGCGCACGCGGTCTCCACGAGGCGCTCAACCACCCAGCCATCGCCGGCCGGTTCGGTGGCCAGCAGGTGCTTGGCGACGCGCTCACGCATCCCCAGTTCCTCCGCCAGCAGCCGCGCGGCATGGCTGTGGCCTTGCGCCCGCTCGGCGGCCGTGAGCTCCGAATAGACACCGCCGCGCACGATCGGATGGATGAACGTCAGCGGGCGGCCGGCCTCGACGATTCCGGCGGCCACCAGCAACTCTGCGGCCTCGGCGGCCTCCGCCTCGTCGAGGCCCGCGAGTCGCGCCGCCTGGACAAGGTCCCCCTGCTCGAGCACCGCAAGCGCCCGAGCGAGCCGCCCCGCGTGTTCCGGCAGCCTGCGGAGCCGGAGGCTAACCGAGCGACCAACCGATCGGGCGCCGTATCTCTCAACATGGTGCGCAGCCTCCGCCGTCGGAGCGATCCCACCTTCGCTCAGCGCGTCCATGAGCACGCGCAACAGGAACGGTGCACCGCGTGTTGCGCGCAGGCAGGCGTCGACGAATACCGGGTCCGGACCGCCGCCGAGCCTCGACTCCACGAGCTGGGCGACCGCTGCTCTCGTCAGCGGACGAAGACGGATCACGTCAGCGGAGGCATCGGTCGTCACCGTGGCGAGCAGCTCGGCATCCGTGCCCGCCTCCGGGGGGCGGGTCGCGACGATGAGCGCGGCGTCCAGCTCTTCGAGACGCGTGAGCAGGAAGGCCAGGTAACGCAGGGACGCGGCGTCCGCCCAGTGCGCGTCGTCCACCACCAGGCAGAGCGGACTGTCGGCGGCCAGGTTTGCGCACAACCAGTAGAGGCCATGCAGAATCGCGAACGAGGAGTCGACGCCCGACGAGGGCGCGCCCTCCACACGGGTCCCGCCAGGAAGCCCGAGGCGGTCCGCCGCGACGCCCGCAGCAGCTTGCAGCAGATCGGCGCGCTCGAGTTCCGAGGCCTCGGCCAGCGGCGGCTCGAAGAGCTGACGCACCACTCCGAAGGCGAAATCGCGCTCCAGGTCGGCCCCACGCGACCGAAGCACGCGCATGCCGCCGTTTACAGCTGCCGTCCGCGCGGCCGAGAGCAAGGCCGTCTTGCCAATCCCGGCCGGCCCCTCGATCACCACAACCGTGCCGCGCCCCGAGCGAGCCTCGGCCAACGCCGACTCGATCCGCGCCAACTCCTCGCTCCGCTCGAGCAGCTGCCCGGCGGCCGCGGCCTCTTTCATATGCCAGCCTACCGCCGATCCAGGTAGAGCACGGCTGCCACGCACAACGGGCTCAGCGTCACGCGCTTAGGCGGATCTGTGACACCTCCGGCCAGCCTCTGCAGGCAAGAGCGAGCAAAGTCACGGGGGTCGCCACGGTGCGAAGCCGCGTCGGCGGGCCCGAGCATCGAGCTACGAACGGCTGCGCGAGACCAAGCGGCGATACGACCGTCACCGGGAGCGGACCATGCTTGCCTTGACGACCACCTCGCACCCCCCGTACGTCCGGTTGAGCGACGACGTCCCCGACCCGACTCCGCTGCCCGATCAGGCAGTGGTGCGGGTGCGGGCGTTCTCGCTCAATCGCGGCGAGGTCACCCGCCTGCCGGAACTACGTGAGGGCTCAGTCATCGGCTGGGATGCGGCAGGCGTGGTTGAGCGTGCTGCCGCCGACGGCAGCGGACCTCGGGAAGGCACTCGCGTGGTCGGCCTCGTCGACGCCGCTGCCTGGGCGCAGTTCGCGCCCATTTCAACCACCAGGCTGGCGGAAATACCTGACGTCGTATCGGACGCGCAAGCGGCCACCCTGCCCACCGCTGGGATGACCGCGCTCCGGGCGCTCGAGGTCGCCGGCTTGGTACTCGACAAGCGCGTGCTCGTCACCGGCGCAAACGGAGGCGTCGGCCGATTCGCGATCCAACTCGCTCGCGAGAGCGGAGCCCGCGTCAGCGCACTGGTGCGCGACGCCCCGGCATCGCAGGCACTCCTCCGCCGCCTTGGTGCCAGAGACGTCGTGGAAAGGCCCGCTGGCGCCTACGACCTGATTGTCGACGCGGTCGGAGGCGCCACGTTCGGCCTTGCCATCGAGCATCTCGCCCCGCGCGGCATCGTCGTGAACGTCGCGACTCAGACCAAGGACGAAACCGTCACCTTCCACGCCGCACGCTTCGACCGCGCGCCTGGGGCGCGGATCTACACCCTGAACCTCCCGGAAGAGCTCGCCGTCCACGCGAGCGCAGCCAGCGACCTCACCCGCCTCTGCGCGCTCATGGCCGAGGGGCGTCTGGACAGCCAGATCGAATTCGAAACGTCGTGGCGGGAACCTAACCGAGCATTCGATGCCCTCCTGGGGCGCCGCATCGGCGGCAAGGCCGTGCTCCACGTCGACTGAGCCGACCGGTGGTTCCACGGTGCGAATCACCGACGGCACCCGTCGCTCGGCCTCGACTTCACCGCGCGGCAGCGCACCTGCCGCGTCAGATTCAAACCCGCGCCTCAGCCCTCTGCGGCACGATCCCCATCACCACACCACAGGTTTGCGGAGTAGCGGGGGATTCCATGCTCCTGTTGACTCTGCCAGGTGGGAGAAACGTCCGTGCGCCGGACGAGCGCAACTGGGGTCGTTCTGCTGACGCTGGCGGCGGGGCAGTTCCTGATGACGCTGGACAGTGCCGTGATGAACGTGTCGATCGCGACTGTGGCCAAGGACGTGGGCACGACGGTGACTGGGATCCAGACGGCGATCACGCTGTACACGCTGGTGATGGCGTCGTTGATGATCACCGGCGGCAAGATCGGTCAGATCGTTGGCCGCAAGCGTGCGTTCGCGATCGGGTGTGTCATTTACGGCTGCGGGTCGCTCGTCACTGCGATCGCACCGAATCTCGCTGTGTTGATGGTCGGATGGTCGATCCTGGAGGGTGTCGGCGCGGCGCTGATCCTGCCGGCCATCGTCGCCCTGGTGGCGTCTAACTTCGGCCGTGCCGATCGGCCGCGGGCCTACGGGCTGGTAGCGTCCGCCGGCGCCATCGCCGTCGCCGCCGGCCCGCTCATTGGCGGGCTTTTCACGACGTATCTGTCGTGGCGCCTGGTGTTCGTCAGTGAGGTATTGATAGTCGGGGCGATCCTCGCCCTCACCCGGCGAATCGCCGATACCGCGCCAGAAGAGCGGGTGCGGCTAGACCTGGTCGGAACCGTGTTGTCGGCGCTCGGTCTCGGGCTGATCGTGTTCGGCATCCTCCGCGCTGGAGAGTGGGGGTTCGTCCAGCCCAAACCGTCCGCCCCCCAATGGCTCGGCACGTCGCCGGCGATCTGGCTGACACTTGCCGGCGGGCTCATCCTGTGGCTGTTCATGGAATGGGAGAACCGGCGGGTCGCCCGCGGCGCCGAACCCCTCGTCAACCCGGCGATTCTCCAGAACCCGACGCTGCGCGGCGGCCTCACCTCGTTCTTCTTCCAATACCTGTTGCAGGCCGGGCTGTTCTTCGCGGTGCCCCTGTTCCTGTCCGTGGCCCTCGGGCTCTCGGCGGTCGCGACCGGCGTGCGGCTCCTGCCGCTGTCGGTCACTTTGCTGTTGGCCGCCGTCGGCATCCCCAAGGTCTTCCCCAACGCCTCACCCCGCCGAGTGGTCCAAGTCGGAGTCCTGGCGCTCTTCGCGGGCATCGTCGTGATGGTTGCCGCCCTCGACGCCGGCGCCGGGCCCGAGATCGTGACTTGGCCGATGCTGCTCGCCGGGCTCGGCATCGGGGCATTGGCGTCGCAGCTCGGCAGCGTCACCGTGTC
>JBKPCP010000091.1:0-16576 GCA_046727475.1 Actinomycetota bacterium
CCGCTCGACAACTCGTCAACCGAAGGAACGTGGTGTGTGATCGTGGCCTCTCGCTTCCCGGTCACAAGGGCGATACCCCTGTCTGAAGACGATCGTCGCGGAGGGTTCACCACTCGTATGACGGCCCGTCAAAACTGCTCACGCTCGGCCCTTGCCCTCACCAACTTCGACCGTCGCCAGCATTCGCTCGACAGCTCATACGCCTTCGCCACCAGATCCTCGGCGAGCTGCTACTGATCAATCCGAGCCGGCATGTGCTCGATCGCACCACACTTTGTGTCAGCGGCCATCTCAGCCGATGGCGTCGGCCAGCGCGTTCGTGCCGCCGACCACCGGGACCACGAGCGAGCTGTGGGCCAGGTCGACGGTCAGCTGTGTACCGGCTGCCGGGCGGATCGTGAAGTCGCGGTCACTGGACACGATCATCAGCGCGAGCCGGTTCCCGGCTGGGACGACGCTGTCTTTGGGCTGCATGTCGAAGTCCATCTGGTACTGCCTTCCCGGCCTGACCGGGCTGTCGGCCCAGTCGGTGTTGCGGTTCGCCGGGTCGATCCAGCCTCGGGTCAGGATCGTGCCGTTGCCTGTCGGCGGGTAGCTCACCAGGGCGGCAGTCAGATTTGCTCTCGATTTGCTGAACGCCAGCTGCAGCGAGACCGTCGGCGTACCGCTGATGCGGACGGACTGCGTGAGTGGCGGCGTCTGGTAGATCAGCCGCACGTTGGACGAGGCCGTGTTCGCTGACGTGATCGCGGCGATCGACGCGTCATCGGTCAGCGTCTCCGTCGGGGTGCCTGGGGCGGGCGGAGCGAGCGTCAGGCCGCCGCGTGCCGGCGCCCCCGGCGTCAGTCGCAGTGCGACCTCACTCGAGGTGGGGTCGGGCCACTCGGCGTACGGGGTCGGGTTGGCACTGCTGCAGAGCAGGCTGACGACTGTGCCGTCGGCGACCTTCTGGCCGGTCGCGGTGGCCACCGCCGATGCCAGCACCAGGTGCGTGGAGTCCGGAATGTCCGTGATCAAGCGTGTCGTGTTCGTGATCGTTCCGTCGGCGTTCGTCTGCGGCACCGTCAGGACGAAGCCGATCCGGAACGGGCTGGAGTCCGCCACAGTCAGCGTCGCGGTGTTCGACTGATCGCCGACCACCGTCGTCTGGCGCGCCGGGCAGGACGCGGCTTCGCGGACGACCCATGAGCGGGGAAGTGTCTCGACGCCGTTCTGTACGCCGTAGAGGTAGCGGGTGAACCAGTAGTTGACCAGCACGTCCGGCGGCGCTCCGCCATGACCGCCCTGGTGGAAGTAGAACATGTGCGGCACGTCCTGCTTCTTGAGCGCCTCGTAGAACTGCGCCGCGTTCTTCGTCATGACGTTGAAGTCGTTGTTGCCGTGCGCAAGCAGGGTCGCGGCGTGGACGTTCTCGACGTCCTTCATGTAGTTGCGCTCCTGCCACAGCCCGCTGCGATTCCCGGTCGCGCGATCCTGATTGGTCGCGAGGTAGTCGATCACCGGCTGGCAGATGGTGCGCTGTCCGGACTCGTCGATCCGCGAGTACACGCCATCGGCGAGCACGTCGAGATCCTCACCCTGGAAGGCGTTGTTGTTGCCGGTCGGGTTGGACGACGAGTGCGGCGCCCGCACCATGCCATTGGCGCGGTAGTAGTCGTACCAGTCGGAGATCGCCGAGATCGGCACGATCGCCTCGAGGCCCTCGACGCCGGTCGTCGCCACGGCCTCCGGAATCGTCCCGTTGTAGGACGTGCCTATCATCCCGACGTTGCCGGTCGTCCACGACGCGACCGCGGGGGTGTCGCCGCTACGTGTCGTGTAGGCCGGCACTCGGCCGTTGAGCCAGTCGATTACGGCCTTGGCGGCCAGCGTCTCGTTCGTCCCGCCGGAGGTCGGGCAGCCGTCGGAATGGCCGGTGCCTGGTGACTCCGCGTGCACGACCGCGAACCCGCGCGGCACCCAGGTCGACTCGTACCGCGTGCTGATCGTCGGGCTGGTGTTGAAGGCCTCCCAGAACGGCGTCGCCGGCCGCGACGATGGCGGGAAGCCGAGCTCATGGTCGACGGCCCAGTTGCTGTATTCCGGAGCGAATCCGGCGTAGTACGGGCTGTCCTCGAAGACGACCGGCACCTTCAAGCCGTCCGTGAGCACCTCGCTCGGCGCGGTGAAGTCGGCATGGATCCGGTCGAGTTCGCCGTCACCGTCACTGTCGAACGACGCCTCGACCCAGACCTCACCGCTGTACCAGTCGGCGGGGTTGGTCGAGAAGACGGCCTGCGCCAGGCCGTTGACGAATGTCGGGACCGCAGGAGCCAGTGTCTCGGCCGTCGCGGTGTGCGGCGCCAGCGCCGACGCAGGGCTCGCAGCCACCGCAACCGCCAGGGCGGTCGCCGCAACGGAACCTGCCAGAAGTCGCGTTCTCATGACTGCTCGCCTCACAGCGGTCGCCCAACAGATCGAATCCCCGCATCATTGCGGCGCCAGAGTCGGAACCGCAACAGCCTGGCCACCAGACTCGCTCTACCGTGATCGTGGGCCCTTCCAGCTCTAGCTGCCCTGGACGAGTTCGTCGATCTCGGCCCCGGTGAGTCCGCGTTGGTAGATGCGGAAGTCGTCGACCAGTCCACTGAAGTAGGGTTCGGCGGGGTTCTGCGAGCGGCCGATCCAGTTGTTCGCGGTGTTGCCGAGTCGTGCGGGGTAGAGGCCGACGTTCGGGTTCTGTCCAGCCTGAACACCGTTGACATACACGGTGCCTACCAGCGCCGACTTGGTCACGGCGACGTGCACCCATTCTGCTACTGGCAGTGGCGCGGTGCAGTCGATCCGCTGCTCGGCGTTCGGACCGTTGATGGTGATGGCGAACCGTACGACGCCGGCGCCGCCTAATGGTGTCAGGTACATGTTCCTCGTCGGGCCGGTCCCGAAGTCGAAGAGGTGTTGCGCCGTGCCCGGGCTGTCCAGCCATACCCATGCGGCGAGGGTGAAGTCGTACATGTTCCACAGGATGCCGGTCGGTAGAGCGGCGTACTGGCCGTCGCCGCTGAGCCTCACGGCGTTGCCGTTCACACCCTGCGCCCTGGTCGCCCCGCCGACCAGAGTCGCGTCCCAGCCGTTGCCGGTCTGGTCGACGACAGCCGCTCCGCCGGTTTCGTCGAAGGTATACCGGGCGACGGGCATTCGAGCGCGAGCACTCAACGTCTGGACCACGGGCTGGATGGTGCCGTCGTCGTTGAACTGGAGACGGTCGATGCACACCGACCGACGAAACTCGCCGCCGCCGGGCAGCATGCCGTTGTGGTAGACGACGTGCCACTGGTTCTTGAACTGCACAACCGCGGCGTGGTTCGTCGTCGTGTTGTTGACGGTGTCGAGAATTCGGCCGCGATACGTCCACGGACCCAGCGGCTCGGTGGCGGTCGCGTAATCGATGGTGGCCGGGTTCCCACCGGTCCTGGGGTTCCCGCGGGCGTACGCCAGGTAGTAGGCGCCGTTTCGCTTGAACAGGTACGGCGCCTCCCAGTAGCCGGTGAGGCCCTGCGGCGTGACGACGTTCACCGGCGGCGAGATGATCGTCGCCGTGCGGCCATTGCCGGATGAGTCGAGCGCGTCTGCGCCGCCATCTTCGTCAAAGCGGTACGACGCAACCGTGCCCGCTCCCGGTTCACCGGCGGCCAGCTGCTGAATCTCGGTCGCGTTCAGCGCCCGGTCGTAGATCTGGAACTCGTCGACCGTGGCGTTCAGGAACGGGTCGGGGTACTGGGACCGCCCGATCCAGTTGTTGCTTGTGACACCTAGGTCGGAAGGGCGCAGGGTCATGCTCGAGTTGGTGGCCGCCGGCACACCGTTGACGTAGAGCGTTCCGGTGGTGCCCGACAGCGTCACTGCGAGGTGGGTCCAAACGTTGAGCGGCAACTGGCCGCTGCGGCTCAGCCGCTGCTCGGCGCCGCCTCCACTGGTGGTGATCGCGAACCGGGGACCGGCACCCGCGTTCACGGTCAGGAACATGTTGACGGCAGTCCCGGTGCCGAAGTCGAAGACCCGCGACCAGGTGCTGATCACCGCGGGATTGACCCAGACCGAAATAGTGAAGTCGCTCAGACCGCCGACGATGCCTGGAGGCAGGCTCACGTAGTCGGCGACACCGTTCAGCCTGACGGCGTTGCCCAGCCTTCCCGGAACCCGTGGGCCTGTGGCTCCACCGCCCCCGCCGTCCAGCTCGTCGAGCTCGATCATGTTGCGCTTCAGCTTTGCCGCCCGCGGCGACGAGAACGACCCCCAATAGATGTAGGCCTGTTCGTCATCGTCCACGAGCACGGTCGGGTCGATGTCGAACGCGCTGTGGTTGGCGACGGTGTTGTCTATGAGGGGATGGCCGAGCGCGTCGCGGAACGGGCCGAGCGGGCTGTCACCGACGGCGACGCCGATTGCCATCGAGTTGTCCGAGTCCTTGCGTGCCGGCACGTACCAGTAGAACTTGCCGTCCCGGTGCACCATCTGTGGCGCCCACGCGTTCCGGTCGGCCCAGGCGAAGTCGGCGAGGGTCATCCGCACGCCGTGGTCTGTGAAGTGGACGAGATCGTCGGTGGAGTAGACCCGCCACTCCCTCATGACGAAGTCGAAAACACCCAGCGGAGCCTCGTCGTGGTCGAGGTCAAGGTACAGCCGACCGTCGTGCACGAACGCATCCGGATCCGCTGTGTAGATGTCGGTGATGACGGGGTTGCCGCGCGCGGTGAACACGGGATCGGATGCCGCCGCATGTGCCTCCGGGGCCGCGAACACGTCGCCACCCAGGCGGGCGGACACGACAGTGCCGATGGTCAGCGCTCCTGCGGAGGTCAGGAAGTGGCGGCGGTCGAGCTGGCCGTAGCTGGGTGCTCCGCGGTCTATGTGGTCGTGCGACACCTGCTACCTCCTCGGTTGGTCTAGACGCCGGCGCATTGAACGGATTGCGGCGACTGGACATCGGTGGACCTTCCGCTCCGTACCCGACCGCCACCGCGACCCGGCCATGCTGGAGCGGGCGTCCGACTTGCGAAGGCCGCCGAAAAGGTTTTCGGGATGAAAGCTAGGCCGACCCAGACGTGTCGTCAAGCCCCTCCCGCACTCGCCCCCTACCAAGGCTGCGCAAGCCCGGGGCATCGACTACGTACGTCGCAGCCCCTTTCCGAAATTCCGGAAACGAGGTTTCGGGACCAAGGATTGCGTGGATGATCGTGCACTGCCATTACCGGTACCGCGTTTACGCCACCGACGCGGTCCGCCCCCCGTGCCTGGGCTGCCTGACTGCTGCGTGCGACCGTACGGTGAACTCTTGACCGGCGGTGTGCGTCCGACCCCGCGTCATCGACCGAGTGCACGAATCCCTGGCGTTGGCAATCCGGCACCCACGCGTCATGGCTGCTCGTCGGCGGCGCCGACCTCAAGTCGTGATGGACCGCTTGGGACACGCCCAACTGGCGGCCACCACCCTGCGCTACCTACACACGTTCCCGACGCCGACGACCGAGCCCAGGACGCGTTCCAGCGCACCCGCTCATCCCTGACAGCTTGCAGGTCGGTCAGAAGAGCGTCGGGGATTCACCCCGTCCGAGCCATGGAAACCGGCCGCCGAACGGGGTGTACGGATCGGTTAGCCTGAACCGGAAATGAGTGTCGTACTGACGGCGGATCACCTGCCGGTGCAGTCGCGCGCTGACTACTGGCGAGATGTGCTCGGCGACATGCTGGGGACCCTGGATCCGTTTGGTGCCCGGCGAGAGCTGCGCATCGGGGACCTGGGCGCCCTACGCGTGGGTGAGCTGACGGCCGAGCAGCCGTGTGGGGCAAGCCGGACGCCCGCGCACATCCGCCGCCGCGACCTGGACCTGTGCAAGATTGATGTGCTGGCACGCGGCCGCGGGGTGATTGAGCAGGACGATCGGACCACCGCCCTCGTCGCAGGTGACCTAACCTTCGTCGACCTGTCGCGTCCCGCTCGATGGTCGATGTCGCAGGGGAGGATCGTGACCGCCGTGTTCCCGCGCGCGCTGTTGCCGCTGCCGCAAGACAAGACGGCACAACTGACCGCAGTGCGTATCCCCGGAAGAGAAGGGGCAGGGGCACTCGTCTCCACAGTCGCGCAGCAGTTGGTCAGACGGGTCGACGAAGCACCAGGGGTGGACCTACCACGGCTCGGCGCCGCGGTGCTTGACCTGGTCACCGCTGCCTTGTCGGCCCGTTTGGGCGACGGTCACCACGCACCGTGGCAGACCCAGCGTCACGCACTGTTGAGTGAGATCCACGCGTTCATCGAGCGCCGGCTGGACGACCCGGACGTGACTCCCGACGCAGTCGCTGCCGCACACCACATCTCCGTCCGCTATCTACACAAGCTGTTCGAGACCGAGCAGCTAACCGTCGCGCGCCTGATCCAGCAACGGCGGCTGGACCGGTGCCGACGGGACCTGCTCGATCCGAGGCTGACTAGCCGACCCGTGAGCGCCATCGCCGCACGGTGGGGGCTGACGAACGCGACCCACTTCAGCCGCATCTTCCGAGCGGCGTACGGCGTGCCGCCCGCCGAGTACCGCAACATGAGCCGTGCGGGCCGCTCCCGCGACTGATTACACAAACGCGGGTCGGTCACGGCAAGCAGACCACGATTTCAGTGAACAGCGGGCGCGACGAGAAAGTCGCCGGCATACCATGCACGCGCGGTCAATGATCGTGCACGGTAGGACAAACGCCATTCCAGCCAGTGGCGTTACGTTGTTCATGGATTTCGACGGTCGGTGTAGGCCTCCGACGAGCCCGCCAGCCGTCTGACCCACTCCACCACGATGCCGACTCGGGGCAGAGATCGCAGAGCATGTACGAATCGCGAAGTAGTGAATCAGCGCCGTCGATCGAGATTGAGCTGCTGCCGGCGGCCGCGAGCGATGATGCGACGCTCATGCAGCGGATCACCGATCTGACCAACGAGGTCTACACGGTGGCCGAGGAGGGGCTGTGGACTGACGGAGCGACCCGTACGACGGTGGCCGAGGTCGCGAAGCTGATTCAGTCCAGCCAGATCGCCGTGGCCCGCCTGCGTGGCCGGATAGTCGGTAGCGTCCGCATACAGCGTCTAGACGAGGGCACGGGCGAATTCGGGATGCTCTCCGCCGACCCCGACCACCGAGGTATCGGTGTCGGCCGCGAGCTGGTTCGCTTCGCCGAACGCAAATGCCGTGCAGACGGGCTCGGCACCATGCAGCTCGAACTGCTCGTGCCCAGAGACTGGGCTCACCCGGCAAAGGAATTCCTGGCCGCGTGGTACAGCCGCATAGGCTACCGGGTCGCCCGTACCGGGACCATCGACGAGGCTTATCCGGCCCTGGTGCCCCTGCTGGCCACACCTAGCGACTTCGTGATCTATCACAAGGATCTCGCGGCTTGACGAACGCGAGCGTGTGCGGCACGCCCATGAGGCCCTTCGGTTCCGAGAGCCCGGGCCTCGAGCTCGTGCGGACGCGAGCCATGAAGACCCGATGATTCTTCTGGCCAGATCCTCCGAACCAGTCACATTCCCGGGGCGCAGACGCGCAGCTAGCCTCAGGGCATGTCTGACCGCGACGCGACCAGCCCCGCGTTGGGCCGGATGCGGCCGCTGGCAACCTGTCCGCGTCCCGATCCGCCCCATGTCCCTGGTCCCGCATCCGTCTCCGCAGCGGATCGCGCCACGTTACGGCCTGGCAAAATGGCCGGGCTGCGCCTAAGACGGCGAGGAGCGGGAGCCGTTCACCGCCCCCGTGGCAAGTCGAATGTCGGTCTAGCGACGTTGACGCCCGTTCACGGGAGGCCACGATGAAGGCGATCGTCCAGGACCGGTACGGATCACCCGACGTCCTCGAGCTTCGGGACATCGACCAACCGCTTGCCGCGGACGATGAGGTGCTGGTCCGCGTTCGTGCCACGTCTGTCCATGCAGACGTGTGGCACGCCATGAAAGGAGTGCCCTACGTGATGCGGGTCATGGGCTCTGGGCTGCGCGCTCCGAAGCACCGTGTCCCGGGCACGGATCTGGCCGGCCTCGTCGAGTCGGTCGGGACGAACGTCACCCGGTTCCGGCCGGGCGACGAGGTCTTCGGGCAGAGCCTCCTCGCCAACCTCTGGCGGAACGGCGGCGCCTTTGCCGAGTACGCGGCCGTGCCGCAAGCCATGCTCGAGCGGAAGCCGGCCAGGCTCACATTCGAACAGGCTGCGGCCGTCCCCACGTCCGGAGCGCTCGCGGTGCAGCATGTACGCGATGAGGGACGGACTCAATCGGGACAGACGGTCCTGATCAACGGCGCCGGTGGGGCGGTGGGGACCTTCGCGGTTCAGCTCGCCAAGGCCTACGGAGCGAACGTAACCGGCGTGGACGCACCCGAGAAGCTCGACGTGCTCCGCTCGATCGGAGCGGATCAGGTCCTGGACTACACGCAGGACGACTTCACCCGGCGCGACGAGCGATACGACTTCATCCTGGATATTGCGGGGAACCATCCGTGGTCGGAGTGCCGACGCGCGCTCACCCCCAACGGGACGTACGTGCTCAGCGGGTTCGACCAGTACGGACGATCGGGCCATCGGTGGTTCGGGAGCCTGGGTCGCTTCGCGAAGCTGATCGTGATCTCCCCCTTCGTGAGTCATCTGCATCCGTTCCGCGGTACCAAAGACCCCGGGGACCGACTCGTCGTCCTGAAGGAGCTCATCGAAGCCGGGAAGCTCACGCCGGTCATCGACAGAACGTTCCCGCTGAGCGAGGCCCCCGAAGCGATCCGCTATCTGGAATCGGGACGGGCTCGAGGGAAGGTCGTCATCACGGTCTGACGATTCGGATGTTCGAGGATCCGACCGTCGGACTTACCCGCTACTCCTCGTCCTCAGTTCTTGACTGAGCATCCTGCCAAAGGCTCATCGCGCAAGGGCGTCGGCAACAACAGCTACTTGGTCGACTTCACGGTCTTCGAGGCTAGAGTGGAGCGGCACGACCAGCAGCCCCACCGTCGCACGGTCAGCCCTCCTCCTCTTGGAACACGACCTCTCGACGTTGGCGGATTGCCGGAAGCATGGTGACGACCAGGGCTGCGACGGCGAGCACGAGGAGCGCCGCGGAGATCGGCCGGGTGAAGAAGACCGACGGGTCGCCGCGGGAGATGATCAAGGCTCGTCGGAGGTTCTCTTCGAGCAGCGGACCGAGGACGAAGCCCAGCAGCAGCGGCGCCGGCTCGCAGCCGCACTTGATTAGTACGTAACCAAGGACACCGAAGACCGCAATCGCGTAGACATCGAAGGCGTTGAACCCAAGTGAGTACGTGCCGATTGCGGCGAACACGATAATGGCGGGGAACAACACCTGGTAGGGGATGGTCAGCATCTTCACCCAGAAGCCGATCAGCGGCAGGTTCAGCATCACCAGCATCAGGTTGCCCACCCACATCGAGACGATGAGCCCCCAGACCAGTGCGGGCTCATCGGTGATCACGTTCGGTCCCGGCGTGATGCCCTGCACGATGAACGCCCCGACCATCAGCGCCATCACCGGATGCGCCGGGAGGCCCAGTGTCAGCAGCGGGATGAACGACGTCTGTGCGGCCGCGTTGTTGGCCGACTCAGGCCCGGCAACACCCTCAATCGCGCCGTTTCCGAACTCCTCAGGCTGCTTCGACACGCGCTTCTCAACCGAGTACGACGCGAACGACGCGATGACGTGCCCGCCACCTGGTAGTACCCCGAGCGCCGAGCCTAATCCGGTACCGCGCAGCACGGGCGCCACGATCCGGCGGAAGTCGTCGCGCGTCGGCCATAAGTTCTTCACCTTCCGCACCATGACCGTCCGTGTCTTCTCGTCTTCGAGGTTCCGCAGAATCTCCGCGACGCCGAACACCCCAACCGCGACCGACACGAACTCGAGGCCGCTGTACAGCTCGCGAACGCCGAAGACGAAACGCGGTGTGCCGGTGTAGATGTCCTGGCCAACGGTGCCGAGCAGGATCCCGAGCACGATCATCGCCAGCCCCTTGATCGCGGAGCCGCGGGTCAAGGCGACAGACGCGATCAGCCCAAGCACGAGGAGCGAGAAGTACTCCGCGGGACCGAACCGCAACGCCACCCGAGCAAGCGGCGGCGCGAATACTGCCAGCACCACGGTGGCGACGGTGCCAGCGAAGAACGACCCGAGCGCCGCCGCGGCGAGTGCCGGCCCGGCCCGACCACCACGAGCCATTGCGTGACCGTCGATTGCGGTCACCGCCGCCGACGCCTCGCCCGGCAGGTTGATGAGGATGGCCGTGGTGGAGCCGCCGTACTGTGCGCCGTAGTAGATGCCGGCCAACATGATCAGCGACGAGACTGGCTCGAAGTTGAACGTGATCGGCAGCAGCATGGCTATCGTGGCGGTGGGCCCGATCCCAGGCAGCACCCCGACCGCCGTGCCGAGGACGACACCGATCAGACAGAACAGGACGTTCTCCGGCTGCAGGGCGGTCTCGAACCCTAGCGCGAGGTTGTCGAGGACATCCATCCTCGACTCCTAGAACGGGAACCAGTCGCCGTACAGCGGCAACCGCAGTTGGAGGCCGACGATGAAGATGAGCCAGGACAGCACGGTGAGCCCGGCGGCCACTGCCACCGCGGTCAGCAGGCGGATCCGGTAGCTGGCCAGGGCGGTGAGCAAGGCGGTCACCGCGACCGTGGGAACAAACCCGAGTTCTCGTACGGTCAGCCCGAAGAACACGATGGCCGCCACGATCATGACCACCGAACGCCACGGGATCCTGCCGAAGGCGATCTTCTCGCCGGCCACCAGCCCCTTGACGACGATAACCAGCCCCAGGACAGCCAGGACACCGCCGGTGACAAGCGGGAAGTACCCGGGCCCCATGCGCAGCAGCGTGCCCAGCTCGTAGCCGAGCGAGCCGACGACGAACGCCAGCCCAATCGCGACGAAGATCGCGCCGGCGAGGACGTCGGCGAAGGATTGCCGGTTCTCCACGTGTCACCTCAGATCACGGTTGGTGGAGCGGAACAGTGGGCGGTCACCTCCGACGGTGGCCGCCCACACAAGTCCGACGCAACTACTGCCGCTCAACGCCGGCGTCGGCGATGACCTGCCCCCACGTCTCTATCTGCTCTTCGAGCCGTTCCCGGTGCGCCTCCGGCGTGGCATCCTCCTCGGCGACGGGCGCGGTGCCGAGCTCGGCCAACTGGTCGATCACACCCTGGTCGGCCAGAGCGACCTTGAGCGCGTCGGACAATACCTGGACGACCTCCTCCGGCGTGCCGGCCGGGACGTATAGGCCGTGCCACACAGTGACCTCGACATCGGGCAGGCCTGCTTCGGCAGTCGTCGGCAGATCGGGCAGGCTGTCGATGCGCTCCGGAGTCGTCACTGCATACGCCTTCACCTCGCCCGCATTGATCTGGCCGGTCGTGTTGGTCGTCTGGTCGCACATGAAGTCGACCTGGCCGCCGACCAGGTCGGTCAACGCCGGGCCGGTGCCTTCGTACGGGACCTCCTGGAGGGTTACGCCGATCGAATCCTGGATCAGCAAGCCGCACAGGTGCGACGCCGCCCCGATCCCGGCGTTGGCGTAGGTGACCGTGTCCGCGTTCTCGGTGACGTAGTCGACCAGCTCCTCGAGCGTCTCCGGCTCGAAGTCACGGCGTGCGACGATCGTCATCGGGACGTCTGTGACGAGGCCGATCATCTCGAAGTCCTCGAGCGGGTCGTATCCAAGGTCGGCGTACAGTGCCGGCGCGGTCGACATGCCGACGTGGTGCATGAGCACCGTGTAGCCGTCCGGGTCCTCCTGAGAGACCTCACCGGCGGCCACGGTGCCGCCCGCGCCCTCGATGTTCTGGACCACGATCTCGACGCCGAGCTCCTGCGCCATCGGCTCCGCGACCAGGCGCGTGACGGTGTCTGTCGGCCCTCCTGCGCTGAACGGAACGACAAACGTGATGTTCTGGTCGGGGTAGCCTTCGGCGGCGCCGCCTTCGGTTTCCTCCCCGCCGTCGTCGTTGTTCCCGCACGCGGCAGTGAGGAGCGAGAGCGACGCGAGCGTGGCGAGCAACCCCGCCGTGGCCGCGTGCCTTCTGGTGGTTCTCATGGGCTGACCTCCTCGTCAGCGTCGGGCGCTGCGTGTCGGCATCAACCTTCGCGTGAAAGCGCCACCGAAATTTCCACCAAACCTTTAGAAATCGGGCGGTTCGACAATTCCCCGACGCGCCCGTAGGCAAACTACAACGGTCCCTCAGACATCGCCGAATCCGGCACACGCTCGTTCGTCCCCGCCGCCCAAGTTCCTTGTCGAGGTCGTAGCCCGTCGTCAGTTGGACGTACACGACCCGGTCGGCCACATCGCAAGGCTAAAGCCGAACGGCTCGAGGCTGCCGCAGTCGTCCGCACAACCGCCCGATCGGTGGCATGATCGGGCGGTCTACGTCGTGTGCTTCGATAGGGCGATGAGCAGTCACCACGAGGACCTGCGCGTCGTCAGCGCCAGCCGCGAGATCTCGGCCGGGGCTGGGCAGATCTTCGAGCTCATCGCTGACCCGACTCAACAACCTCGCTGGGATGGCAACGACAACCTGTCGGAGGCGCCTCCCGGGCAGCGAGTCCGCGCTGTCGGTGATGTCTTCACCATGACCACCACGAAAGGCCACGTGCGGGAGAACCACGTGGTCGAGTTCGACGAGGGCCACCGCATCGCTTGGAGACCTGCCGAGCCGGGACAGGAACCGCCAGGGCACCTGTGGCGATGGGAACTCGAGCCGATCGACTCGTCGAGTACGCGGGTCACCCACACCTACGACTGGACCCAGTTGTCCGATGAGAGTCGGATTCCACGCGCTCGGGCGACCACGGCGGACAAGCTTCAGAACTCGCTCGACCGACTCGCTGCCCTCGCTGAGCGTGGGTGACCGTGCACGCTCCTGAGTAGAGACGCCATAGGCTCGCACCATCCGCGGCACGAGCGAACGTTGTTCCCTCGGCCCACGCAGGCGGGCCTGCGGAACCGAGAGATCGCCGCCTGTGGCGGTGTCGTCACTGACCCGGCTTCGGTCGCCGAGCAGCTCTCCGCAGAGACGTTGAATAGATGCCCGTCTCTATGCGCCATCCGTCTCGCCCGCGTCGGCCGAGCTCGAATCGGCGCCCCTGCCGTAGACCATGCCCGCTGCCTCCTGTGCCTCCACCTCAGCCAAGAACTCGGGTGGACACTCGGCCACTTCGGCGCGCACCAACTGGGCACGATAGGTCGCCGTGGCCGCCGCCTCGAGGTTGGCCGCCCGGCTGAACCCGACATCGAAGGAGTCGGCCACGATCACGCAGCCGTGGTGGCCCAACAGGACGACATCGGCGTCGGCCAGCTCAGCCGCCACCGCCCGGGCCAGCGCATCGGACCCTGGCTGGATGAAAGGCACCGTCCCGAGCCGGCGCAGGTAGTAGGCGTGGTCGGTGGTGATGCGCCGAATCGGCAAACCCGCGGCGTGGAGAAGCGTGGCCATCGGCGGGTGGAGGTGAAGACAAACGGTAGCGTCGGGCCGGGCTCCGAACGCGGCCCGATGCAGCGCCAGCTCGGTCGTCGGTGCGTTGGCGCCGTAGATGTGGCGCCCGTCGATCCCGACCGTCACCAGGGCCGCCGGGTCGAGGTCGTCCAGGGCCCATCCCCGCGGCGTTACCAGGATGCGGTCCGGCTCGGGGAGCCGGACGGCCAGGTTTCCGCCCGACGCCACCACCAGCCCCGCGGCCACAACCCGCCGGCCCAAGGCGACCATGCCCTCGGCGGTCGCGTCACCCACCGGCGAGCTCGCTGGGCCGGATGACCCGGTCCTCGGTGACGATGGCCGTCACCAGATCGGCCGGCGTCACGTCGAAGGCGAGGTTGAGCGCCCGGGCCCCGGCCGGAGCGACCCGAACTCCGGACCACTCGACGATCTCGGCGTCGGCCCTGGTCTCGATCTCGACGCCCGAACCGGTCGGGGTCGCCTCGTCGATGGTTGATTCGGGCGCGGCCACGACGAAGGGGACGCCGGCCCGCGCGCAGGCCAGGGCCAGCGGGTAGGTGCCGACCTTGTTGACCACGTCGCCGTTGGCCGCGACCCGGTCCGCACCGACGACGACGGCGTCGACGAGGCCACGGGCGATCACCGTCGGCCCGGCACCGTCGACCACGACCCGATAGTCGATCCCGAGCCGATCGAGCTCCCATGCCGTGAGCCGGCTCCCCTGGAGCAGCGGGCGAGTCTCGTCGACGTACACCCGGCCCAACCGGCGTCGTTGGTGCAGCGCCCGGACCACACCCAGGGCCGTGCCCAACTCGACCGTCGCGAGACTGCCCGTGTTGCAGTGGGTGTGGACCCGAATGGCCTGGGGCGCCGTCGACGACCTGGCGAGCAGTTCGTCCAGCAGGTCGGCGCCCCGCTCCCCGATCGATCGGTTGGCGGCCACGTCCTCGTCCAGCACCGCGAGGGCCTCCTGCAGCACGGCTTGCCGCCCCTGGGCCAGTCGGCTAGCGGCCCGATCGATCCCCCACGACAGGTTGACCGCAGTAGGTCGGGCCGCCCGCATCCTGGCCAGCTCTCCCGCCAGCCGCTCGTCGTCCCAGCCATCCCTGTCGGCCTGGTCCACGGCGAGGACCACGCCGAGGGCGCCGGCGGCACCGAGCGCCGGTGCTCCTCGTACGGCCAGCCGAGCGATGGCATCGACGAGATCGTCGACCGAAGTCAGCTCGAGGGTCCGCAGCTCAGCGGGGAGCAGCGTCTGGTCAACGATCACCACCCGCCCGTCGCGCCAGTCGATCGTCCGCACACCTCTGAACATAGCCGCGATGGCTTTCGACCAGTCTGGCCACCATGCCCGATTAGTCACCGCTACAGCCAGCCGTTCTTCTCCGCTACGTGGACGGCTTCCACCTGGTTGCGGCTGCCGGTCTTGCCGATGGCGCTGGACAGGTAGTTGCGGACGGTGCCGTCACCCAGGAACAGTCGGGCGGCGATCTGGGCGACACCAGGTCCAACCGTCAGGGTTCCACCCACGGCCCGGATCCGCTCACGCAGGCCAGCGAGCCCGGAGCCATTGTCGTGGTAGTCGACCGGTTCGCCGCCGGCCGGACGTCGCAGCGGGGCGGCGCCGTCGTCGGTCACCTCCACGGTCGACGAGGTGACCGCGATACGTACCCGGGTCGCACCGCTGTGCCGTTACGACGTTCGTCACTCCCTCGCGGACGACCCAAGGCTGTGATCCTGGCGAGGAAGGTGCGATAAAACATCACGATGACGCCATCCCGGGCCAACGCCGTCGACGCTTTGACTGCCTACTACTCCTCGGCCGCCGAGGCGTACGAGCAGCAGTGGGCGTCTGCACTGCACCCTGCAGCCGTCCGACTGCTCGACCGCTTGCCGCTCGGCGCAGCCGGTCGAGTGCTCGATCTGGGAGCCGGAGTGGGCACACTCCTGCCGTCGCTCCGGCGTTCCGCACCATCGGCAGGGATCGTCGCCGTCGACCGGGCCGAGGGCATGCTCCGCCGTGCGCCTCCGGAGTATTCACGCATCGTCGCCGACGCGGTCCGTGTGCCCTTCGCCAGAGGTTCGTTCGACGTCGTCGTCATGGCATTCATGCTGTTCCATGTGTCCAGACCCGATGCTGCGTTACGCGAGGTGCGACGCACGCTACGCCCCGGCGGTGCAGTCGGCCTGACGACGTGGGGCCGGGACGAGGTCGTCCCGGCACTGGACGTCTGGAACGAAGAGCTCGACCGGTACGGCGCGCCGCTGGCAGGTCCGTTCATCGCTCGACACGAGCTCATGGACACCCCGGACAAGCTGCGGACTCTGCTCGGCGACGCCGGGTACGGCGAGATCTGGACCGAGGCCGTTCCCTGGTCGTACCGGCCAAGTCGGGAGGAGTTCATCGCGCGACACACCGCCCTGGGTGTGACCGGCAGGCGCCTGGCAGGCATGGAGCCGACCACCCGGACCGCGTTCCTGAGCCATGTGAGGTCGCAATTGGAGAGCCTGTCCGCCGAGGACTTCGTCGACCAGAGTGAGGTCATCGCCGCGACGGCGATGGCGCCACGCGAGATGGCCGAGGTCGAGCCCAGTCGATCTCCGTGACCTGACCGCCCGCCACGGCGAGCCGGGCCAGGGCGCTGTGAAGAACTCGGGATCCAGCCGTGCCCAGATCAGAGCCACGCTCAGGGGCGATCGGCCGCCCGGTGCCAAGAACGTCATGAGCCGCAACAGCTAGGGGGGTCTCCCGGCGGCGTGCCCGCGCGCGCCGGATGTATCGAGGAACCGGCCAAACAGCCCACCAGAGCAGCTCAGCGGCGGAAGATGGGTCATCCGCCGATCGCCCGGCCGGGCCACCAGTCCTTGATCGCGGTGACGATCTCGTCGGGCGCGTCTTCCTGGATGTAGTGGGATGCTCCGCGGAGGATGTGGGTGCGGTGGTTGGGGAAGGTGCGCTCCCACCGCAGCCGGTGGGGCGCCTTGAAGCCGGGGTCCTTCTCGCCCCACACGATCAGCGCCGGCTTGTCGGCGACCAGCGCCAGCCCCTGTTCCACCTCGG
>JBKPCP010000092.1:0-20311 GCA_046727475.1 Actinomycetota bacterium
CCGGGCACCCGGTTGGTCGAGGTCGACGGCGTGTGGGCGCTGCCGGCCGGTGGCGCCGGTGGCCTCGCCGGCCTGGTCGGCGCGGCCGAGGCGGCAGATCGCGCGGCCCGCCCGTTCGCCGACCGGCGCGCCCTGCGCCCGATTCGATGAAGCCGCACGAGATCATTCCTATGCTCGGCGCCATGTCGATCGAGGCAGCGGAAACGAGAACTCGGCTCTGGACAGCCGCCCGGTGGTGGCACGGTGCGACGGCGATGGCCCACCTGGCCGACCGCAAGCTGCCGCCAGCACCCAGGCCCTCGTCCGAGGCATGATCCTCAGGTGGTCATCCCGATCCATGACCGGAATCCGACGCGGCGGCCCGCCTATGTAACGCGTGCCCTCGTCGCAGTCAACGTCGTCGTCTTCCTGCTGAGCCCGCTCGGTATCGCCGGGATCGGTGACTCCGGCCCCCAGGCCCTGTGCGCCGTGCAGGAGTTCTTCGACCGGTGGGCCGCAATCCCGCGAGAGCTGACCAGCGGCGACCCGCTGCCCCTCGTGGTCGGGCCGGCCACCGTCGACCCGGCCGGCAACCCCGCCTGCCAGCTGTTGGCGCCGGATTACGAGAAGTCACCCATCGTCTCCGCCATCACCGCGATGTTCCTGCACGGCGGCTGGGTGCACCTGCTGGGCAACATGCTCTTCCTCGCGGTCTTCGGCAACAACGTCGAGGACCGCCTGGGCCACGTCCGGTACCTGCTCTTCTATCTGGCCTGCGGGGTGGCGGCGACCTATGCGTTCGCGTTCACCGACGCTGACGCCCGAACGACACTCGTCGGCGCATCGGGGGCGATCGCCGGCGTGCTGGGCGCCTACCTGGCATGGTTCCCGCGCGCCAGGGTGATCAGCCTGGTGCCGTTCCTGCTGTTCATCCCGTTGCCGCTGCCGGCCTGGCTGGTGCTGGGCATGTGGTTCGTCATCCAGGCCTTCTACAGCCTGGGTACGGGAATGGCTGCCGGCGAGGTGGCTTACGTCGCGCACGTGGCCGGCTTCGTGGTGGGGTTCCTGTTCGCCCTCGCGCTGGGCCGCGGCAGGGAACCACCGCGTCCGGCATATCCGTACGGAACCTCCCCGTACCTGCCCCGGTAGTCTCCACCGCGGACCCTGTACCACCCGCCAGGAGGCAGCCGTGATCACCGCGATCGTGTTCGTCCAGGCCGACGTCGCGCGCATCCCCGAGGTCGCGGAGCAGATCGCGGCCCTCGACGGTGTGAGCGAGGTCTATTCGGTCACCGGCGAGATCGACCTGGTTGCGATGGTGCGGGTCCGTGAGCACCAGGGCGTCGCCGACGTCGTGGCCGACCGGCTGAACAAGGTTCCCGGCGTGATGCGGACTGAGACGCACATCGCCTTCCGGACCTTCTCCAAGCACGACCTCGAGGCCGCCTTCGCGCTCGGTGTCGAGAACGCCGACTGACCGTCCGATGGTCTCCGTAGAACAGGTTCGGCGAGTCGCGCTATCTCTTCCGCGGACCGAAGAAGCGCTGGTGCGAGACCGCGTCAAGTTCCGGGTGGGCAGGATCGTCTACGTCGCGATCTCCCGGGACGAGACGTCGATGGGCTTCGGCTTTCCCAAGGAAGAGCGTGTCGCGCTGGTCGAAGCAGAACCCGAGAAGTTCTTCATGCCCGTCAAGTCCGACGAGCGGTACCACTGGGTGCAGGTCTGGCTCTCCGCCATCGACGAGGCCGAGATGCGCGAGCTCGTCGTCGACGCGTGGCGCATGGTCGTTCCGAAACGGGTCGCGGCGTCCTACGGACCGTGAGCGGCGCCGTTGGGAGGGCCGTCAGCAGGCCGCTACCCACCGGGCAAGGACGTCTGCCGCCGCTCCGGAGTCGACCGCCGCCGCGGCGCGATCGAGCGCCGGCATGAGCAGCTCCACCAGGTCGCCCGTGATGCCCTCGTACGCCACCAGAGCAGCCGCCGCGTTGAGCAGGACGGCGTCGCGCACCGGACCGGGCTCACCAGCGAGCAGCCGCCGGGCGACGTCGGCGTTGAACGGCGCCTCACCGCCGCGCAGCGCGTCGGCCGACGCCGGAGGAATCCCGAGCGCCGACGGGTCGAGACGCTCCTCGTGGACCTCACCGTTGCGCACGATCCAGACTCGCGACGTCGTGGTGGTCGTGATCTCGTCGAGCCCGTCGTCCCCGCGGAACACGAGCGCCGACACCCCGCGACCGGCGAGTACGCCGGCCACGATTCCGGCCATCCGCGCGTCGGCGACCCCGACGGCCTGTGCCGCGGGCCGGGCCGGGTTCGCCAGCGGCCCCAGGAAGTTGAACGTTGTGGGGACGCCCAGCTCGCGTCGTGTCGCAGCCGCGTGCCGCAACGCCGGGTGGAAGACAGGGGCGAAGCAGAACGTGATCCCCACCGTGGCGGCGATCTCAGCCACCCGCGAGGCGGGCAGGTCGAGCGGGATTCCGAGCTCTTCCAGCAGATCGGCGGCCCCGCATGCCGACGACGCCGCCCGGTTTCCGTGCTTGACCACGCGGGCGCCGGCACCGGCGGCAACCAGCGCCGCCATCGTCGAGATGTTGACCGTGTGCGCGCGGTCGCCGCCCGTCCCCACCACGTCGACGACCGGTCCCGCGACCATGATCGGGGTCGCGTGTGCGTACATGGCCCGGACCATCCCCTCGACCTCGTCGACGGTCTCGCCCTTGGCCCGCAGCGCGATCACGAAGCCGGCGATCTGGGCCGACGTGGCCGAGCCGCCCATGATCTCGCTCATGGCCCAGGCCGTCGCCTCAGCGGGCAGGTCGGTGCGGTCGACCAGCGCCGACAACACCGCCGGCCAGCTCGCAGGTGTAGTCACGGCGCGCTCATGACACGGCGGGAACTGCGCCCAGCCGTCGCCGCATCAGGTCGGCCACAGCGGTCGCTACGGCCACCGGATCCAACGGATGTGGCACCGCCGCCTCCGCCCGAGACCACGTCGCGAGCCAGGCGTCCTGCGCACGACCGATCAGCACCAGCACCGGTGGGCAGCGGTAGACCTCGTCCTTGATCTGCCGGGCCAGGCCGAGGCCACCGGAGGGGGCCGCCTCGCCGTCGAGGACGACGACGTCGATGCCGCCGGCGTCGAGCGCCTTCAGCACCGCCGGTTGTGTAGCGCATTCGAAGAACTCGACCCTGGGCAGGTCCGCAGCGGGTCGACGGCCGATGGCGAGTCGGACCTTCTCCCGGGTGGATCGGTCGTCGCTGTAGACGAGGATGGTCATCGTCGGCTTGGCCGTTGTCATCGGGTTCCTCGCGGAGCGGCAGGTCAGTGTTCGTTACCGGCGGATGCTACCGGTCGGGGTCGCCGTAGGTAGGCCGGGGACGAGCCCGAGCAGGGCCAACAACACGCCGTACGACCGGATTTCGGGGTCGGGGTGTGCTCGTCGGAAGGGATCGACATAATGGCGCCGTGGCCACGGCATCCGCAGTCGACACCGCGCCCGCGCCGGCCCCCGAGCGGCCGAACCTGGTCTCGGTGGGCACCATCGTGTGGCTGTCCAGCGAGCTGATGTTCTTCGCGGCCCTGTTCGCGATCTACTTCACGCTCCGGTCCAACGCCCCTGAGCTCTGGGAAACCCAGCCGGGCCTGCTCAACATCCCGTTCTCCACCGGCAACACGATCATCCTGGTGCTCTCGTCCGTCACCTGCCAGATGGGTGTGCTGCGTGCCGAGCGCGGGCAGGTCGGCCGCACCGGCAATGCGTTCCAGGTGAACCGGTGGGGGCTGCGCGAGTGGTTCACGTTGACCTTCGTCATGGGTGCGCTGTTCATCTCCGGGCAGGTCTACGAATACGCCCAGCTCACCATGCACGACGGCCTGAGCCTGTCCAGCGACCCGTACGGTTCGATCTTCTACCTGGCCACCGGCTTCCACGGCCTGCACGTCACAGGTGGCCTGCTGGCCTTCCTGCTGGTGCTCGGCCGGACGTTCGTGGCGCGGCGCTTCACCCACGAACAGGCCACGAGCGCGATCGTCGTCTCGTACTACTGGCACTTCGTCGACGTCGTCTGGATCGCGCTCTTCCTCACCATCTACGTGATCAAGTGACGAGGAGCGACGTGTCCGCGATCTCCGCCCGGCGCCGTCACCCCGCCGCAGCGCTCGCCGTCCTGTTGCTCGCGCTCTTCGTCTTCGGCGGGGCCTACGCGGTGTTCGCCCCCGAGAGCAGCGCCGACGTGCAGGCCGCATCGTCCACCCAGGTCGAGGAAGGTCAGAAGCTGTTCGCGATCGGCTGCGCCACGTGTCACGGACTGGGCGGCGAAGGGCAGGTCCGAGACGACGGCACCAACGTCGGCCCGTCGCTGATCGGTGTGGGCGCCGCCGCCGTCGACTTCCAGGTCGGCACCGGGCGGATGCCCCTGGCCCGGCCGGGCGCTCAGGCGGAGGAGAAGGAGGTCGCGTACACGGACGAGCAGATCGAGCAGCTCGCCGCGTTCGTCGCCTCCCTCGCACCCGGGCCCGAGATCCCGGACGACGACGCGCTCGACACCTCGGACCTGTCCGCGGGCGACGTCGCGCGCGGCGGTGAGCTGTTCCGCACGAACTGCGCCTCCTGTCATAACACCACCGGCCAGGGCGGGGTACTGACATACGGCAAGAGCGCGCCCAACCTCACCGGCGTCGAGCCCAGGCACATCTACGAGGCCATGATCACCGGGCCCGAGTCGATGCCGGTCTTCAACGACAACACCCTCGACTCGGATGAGAAGCGCAAGATCATCGCCTTCCTCCAGTCGGTCCAGGAGCAACCCAACCCTGGGGGCCTCGGCATCGGACGTGGCGGCCCGGTCCCCGAAGGACTCTGGGCCTGGCTGATCGGCATCGGCGGGCTGATTGGCGCAGCCGTCTGGATCGGGACGAAGGCATCGTGAGCACGGACGAGAGGACGGGGATGTCCGAGTACAGCGGGCGGCATGGTGGCGACGTCGAGCGCCCCGAGCCGACCGGACCACCCGTCCGCGAGACCGTCGACGAGCCCATCCCCGATCCGGGCTTCCCCGGCCACGAACCCCGGCTCACCGATATCGAACCGGTCATCGAGCGCCGCGCCGAACGTCAGGTCGCCGGTATGTTCGGGCTGGCCTCGTTGCTGGTGGTCGGGTTCGTCGTCGCCTTCGTGGTCTTCCCGATCGACGACGGTGACGTCGTGGAGGCGGTCCGCAACTCCAACCTGGCCCTGGGCCTCACGCTCGGCGGTGCCTTGTTCCTGATCGGCGCCGGGGCAATCCACTGGGCCAAGAAGCTCATGTCGAGCCCCGAGGTGATCCACGAGCGGCACGAGCTGCGCAGCGCCGACGACGTCCGAGCCAGTGCGCTCTCCGACTTCGAGGTGGGCACCGAGGAGAGCGGGTTCGGTCGGCGCAAGCTCATCCGCAACTCGTTGATCGGGGCGATGGTGCTGCTCCCGCTGCCCGCCGTCGTCATTCTCCGTGACCTCGGACCGCTTCCCGGTGACCGGAAGGCGCACACGATCTGGGACCGCGACGTGCGCGTACTGCGCGACGGCTCGTTCGAGCCGCTGCGACCGGCCGAGCTGGAGATCGGCTCCCTGGTCAACGCGATGCCCGCGACGTTCGAGGACCTGCCCGAGGAAGGGCCGGAACGGATCAACGAGCGTGCCAAGTCGCCGATCATCGTGGTCCGGATGCGGCCGAGTGAGATCACCCCCGCCGCGGGCCGTGAGAACTGGAGCGTCGACGGCATTCTCGCCTATTCCAAGATCTGCACCCATGTGGGCTGCCCGATCAACCTCTACGAGCAGAACACCCACCACCTGCTCTGCCCGTGCCACCAGTCCACGTTCGACCTCGCCGACAACGGCAAGGTCGTGTTCGGACCGGCCGCCCGCAACCTGCCCCAGCTGCCGTTGGACGTCGACGACGAGGGATACTTGGTGGCGCAGAGCGACTTCACTGAACCGGTGGGCCCGAGCTACTGGGAGCGCGGATGAGTGCCGTCGTCAACGGTGCCGGAAAGGTCGTCGACTTCGTCGACCAGCGGATCACCGCGTCCAACTGGCTCAAGCGCAACATCCGCAAGGCGTTTCCCGACCACTGGTCGTTCCTGCTCGGCGAGATCGCCCTGTTCAGCTTCATCCTGTTGCTGCTCTCCGGCACGTTCCTCGCACTGTGGTTCAAGCCGTCGATGCAAGAGGTCATGTACGACGGTGCGTACGCCAACCTGCGCGGCATCCACATGTCCGAGGCCTTCGCCTCCACGCTGGACCTCTCTTTCGAGGTTCGCGGTGGCCTGCTCATGCGCCAGGTGCACCACTGGGCAGCGCTGTTGTTTCTGGCCGCGATGTCGGTGCACATGCTGCGAAACTTCTTCACCGGGGCGTTCCGCAAGCCCCGAGAGCTCAACTGGATCATCGGCGTGATCCTGCTGGTCCTCGGCGTCGCCGCCGGGTTCACCGGCTACTCGCTACCCGACGACCTTCTGTCGGGCACCGGCCTGCGGATCATCGAGGGCGGCGTCCTGGCCACACCGGTCGTCGGCACCTACTTGTCGTTCTTCCTCTTCGGTGGCGAATTCCCCGGAGACGACGCCATCGCACGCCTTTATCCACTGCACATTCTGCTCATCCCGGGGCTCATCCTGGCGCTGGTCGCCGCGCACCTGATGATCCTCTGGTATCAGAAGCACACCCACTGGGGCGGGTCCGGCCGGACCGAGAAGAACGTCGTCGGCTATCCGTTCTTCCCCATCTACGTGGCGAAGGCCGGGGGTTTCAACTTCATCGTCTTCGGTGTCATCGTCCTGATGGCGGCAACCATCCAGATCAACCCGGTATGGCTTTGGGGACCGTACGACCCGTCTCTGGTCAGCGCCGGAACTCAGCCGGACTGGTATGTCGGCTTCCTGGACGGCGCGTTGCGCGTGATGCCCAACTGGGAGACAACGCTGTTCGGGTTCACACTGAGCTGGAACGTGCTCATCCCGTCTGCCATCATGCCGACGCTTGTCTTGGGCGCGCTGTTCCTCTACCCCTTCATCGAGCAGTGGGTCACCGGTGACTGGCGCGAGCACCACATTCTGGACCGGCCGCGCAACCAGCCCGTACGCACCGGGATCGGCGTTGCATTCATCACCTTCTACGTCCTGCTCTGGATCGCCGGCGGCAACGACTTCTTCGCCACGATCCTCGAGATACCGGTGAACTGGATCACCTGGTTCGTGCGGATAGCGGTGATCGTGCTGCCACCTGTGATGTTCTGGGTGACCAAACGAATCTGCCTGGGACTTCAACGGCGGGATCGGGAGAAGGTGCTTCACGGCCGGGAGTCCGGCGTGATCATGGTGAGTCCGGAGGGCGAGTACTCGGAGGTGCACGCAACTGTCCCACCGGAGGAGGCGTTCGAGCTCACGCATCATCGACGCCAGGTGCCGGTCGAGCTCGAGCCCGAGACCGATGAGAACGGCATACCCGCCCCACGCCGTCGTGTCGAGAGGGTGCGTGCGCGGCTGTCGTCGTTCTATTTCGGCGACGTAGTGCAGAAGCCAACCGTGCAGGAGCTCGAGGCGGCCAGCCACGATGGCCACGCCGCGATCACCGAAGGCGACGGGCACGCCGGCGGCGAGCGCTCGGAGATCGGTACGGGGCACCCGTAGCCACCGGCCGGCCCCAAATCGCGGCCGCATCGCACGCTTCGCGCGCGCTCTGTCGGACCTACTCCGTAGGCTGGGCGCCGGCCAACCGAAGGGGTCTTGAGTGTCGCGTCGTGGATGGGTGCTGTTCGTCGCGATGGGGCTCATCTGGGGCGTGCCCTACCTGATGATCAAGGTTGCGGTCGAGGAGTTCTCGCCCGCCGCCATGGTCCTGGCTCGAACGGCGATGGGCGCCGCGCTGCTGTTGCCGATCGCGGCCGCACGGGATCAGCTGCGCCCGCTCGCTCGTCACTGGTGGCCGCTGCTCGCCTACACGGTCATCGAGATCTGCGTCCCGTGGCTGATGCTCGGTTACGCCGAGACGCAGCTGTCCAGCTCGCTGACAGGCCTGCTGGTCGCCGCCGTGCCCCTGGTGGGTGCCGTTCTCGTACGCGTGACCGGCCACGAGAGCCTCGGGCGCCGCCGCGTAGTGGGCCTACTGGTCGGCTTCGCCGGTGTGGCCGCGCTGGTGGGATTCGACATCGGCTCCGCGCAAGTCGGGCCGGTCGCCGCGGTCGCGGTCACGGCCTTCTGCTACGCCCTGGGGCCGCTGATCCTGGTGAGATACCTGTCCCACCTCCCCGGCATGGGGGTGGTCGCTGCGTCGCTTGCGATCTCGGCCGTCATCTACCTCCCGGCCGGTACCGCCAGCTGGCCGTCCGGGCCGGTGTCGACGCAGGCCTGGCTCTCGGTCGTGGGGTTGGCCGTCATCTGCACGGCGCTCGCATTCCTGATCTTCTTCAAGCTCGTCGCCGAGGTGGGTCCGTCCCGGTCCACGGTGATCACCTACGTCAATCCTGCCGTTGCGCTGGTGCTTGGAGTGATCGTTCTGGACGAGGTGGTGACGGTGGCCACCATCGTCGGCTTCGCCCTGATCCTGGCCGGATGTGTGCTCGCCACGGCGCGTGAGCCGCTCGCGGAACCAGAGCCGGTCCTTGAGGAGGCCGACGCGGCCTGCCTCTCGAATCCGATGGCCGAGCCGTAGTGTCTGGGCCGCGGCTGTCAGTGGGCGAACTCGCCGCGGTAGTACTCGAAGACCATGCCCAGCACCGCCGCCGTGCCGAGCGCGGCTCCGACGATGAACAGCCACCAGGCGAACACCAGGCCGAGGAACACGATCGCCGCCGAACCAGCGCAGGCCAGCGGCCACCACGAGTGCGGGCTGTAGAACCCGTACTCCCCTGCCATCTCCTCGATCTCGCCGTCCTTGCGATCCTCTGGTCGGGGGTGCACCTTTCGCGAGGTGTAGAGCAGGTAGAACGAGACCAGAGCAGACAGGCCGAATGTCAGCGCGAGTGCGGTCGTGCCCGTGGGGTCCTCGGACATGAACCAGTAGATCGGCGTCGTGGCCAGGAAGAAGACGGTCATGACGCTGAACACCATGCCTTCGACCTTCACGAGCGTTCCTCCACGTCGGCTGCGCCCAGGGCCTCCTGCAGCAGCCCCGAGTCGGCGGGTTTCTTCTCCTGAATGGCGGCGATCTCGGGGAACTTCAGGTCGAACGCTGGGCGCTCGCTACGGATCCGCGGGAGCGAGGTGAAGTTGTGCCGCGGCGGCGGGCACGACGTCGCCCACTCCAGCGACGCGCCCCAGCCCCATGGGTCGTCGACCGCAACCTTGGGCGCATGGCGGGTGCGCCAGACGTTCCACAGGAACGGCAGCGTGGAGGCACCGAGCAGGAATGCCCCCAGCGTCGAGACCTGATTGAGGATGGTGAAGCCGTCGTCGGGCAGATAGTCCGAGTAGCGGCGCGGCATCCCCTCGACACCCAACCAGTGCTGGACGAGGAACGTCGTGTGGAAGCCGATGAACAGCATCCAGAAGTGGATCTTGCCAAGCCGCTCGTCCAGCATGCGGCCGGTCATCTTCGGCCACCAGAAGTAGAAGCCTGCGAACATCGCGAACACGACGGTGCCGAACACGACGTAGTGGAAGTGTGCGACGACGAAGTACGAGTCCGACACCTGGAAGTCCAGCGGAGGCGACGCCAGGATGATCCCGGTGAGCCCGCCGAACAGGAACGTGAGCAGGAACCCGACCGCCCACAGCATCGGCGTCTCGAACGTGACCGAGCCCCGCCACATCGTGCCGATCCAGTTGAAGAACTTCACGCCCGTGGGCACCGCGATGAGCATCGTCGTGAAGGCGAAGAACGGCAGGTTGACCGAGCCGGTGACGTACATGTGGTGGGCCCAGACGGCCATCGAGAGCGCACCGATGGCGAGCGTCGCCCCGATCAGGCTCTTGTACCCGAACAGGGGCTTGCGGCTGAAGACCGGGAGCACCTCAGTGATGATGCCGAAGAACGGCAAGGCGATGATGTAGACCTCGGGATGGCCGAAGAACCAGAACAGGTGCTGCCAGAGGATCGCCCCGCCGCCGGACGGATCGAAGATGTGGGTGCCGAAGTTCCGGTCCGCGAACAGCGCCAGCAGGGCCGCGGCGAGCAATGGGAACGCCATCAACACCAGGATGCTGGTCACCAGGATGTTCCAGCAGAAGATCGGCATCCGGAACATCGTCATGCCGGGCGCACGCATGCAGATGATCGTCGTGATGAAGTTGACGCCGCCCAGGATCGTCCCGAAGCCCGCGAGCGCGAGACCCATCACCCACAGGTCGCCGCCGACGTGCGGGCTGTAGAAGTCGTTGTTCAACGGTGCGTAGGCGAACCATCCGAAGTCGGCGGCGCCACCCGGTGTGATGAAGCCGGAGATCGTGATCAGCCCGCCGAACAGGAACAGGTAGTAGCTGAACATGTTCAGCCGCGGGAAGGCGACGTCCGGCGCCCCGATCTGCAGCGGCATGACCACGTTGCCGAAGCCGATGAACAGGGGCGTCGCGAACAGCAGCAGCATGATCGTGCCGTGCATCGTGAACAGCTGGTTGTACAGCGAGTCACTCACGACCTGCTCGCCGGGCTCGAACAGCTCGGCCCGGATGAGCAAGGCCATCACGCCCGCGAACAGGAAGAACGCGAACGAGGTCATCAGGTAGAGGTAGCCGATGACCTTGTGGTCGGTGGAGGAGATCCAGCGGACGACCACGCTGCCGGGCCGCCGGGCTCGCACGACCGGCTCGGTGACGACCGTGGCCGTCCGCTCGACGTAGGTGGTCACTGCTCGCTCCCGCTCTGGCCGAGCGGCGTGGTCGAGAACGCGCCACGCAGCGGTGCCTCGATCACGCCGGTCTGGCCCTGGTCACGCAGGTCTTCGATGTGGTCGCGGTACTCGTCTTCCGACACGACCTCCAGGTTAAACAGCATCCGGGAGTGATAGACACCGCAGAGCTCGGCGCATTTGCCGGCGAACGTGCCCTCCTCGTTCGGGGTCACCTGGAAGGTGTTCGTCTTCCCCGGGATGACGTCCATTTTCATGTAGAACGACGGCACCCAGAACGAGTGGATCACGTCCGGCGACTGGAGCTCGAACCGGACCGTCTGGTTGACCGGCAGGTACAGCGTCGGCCGCTCACCGACGCCACCCAGATCGCTGGTGCCCTCGTCGTACACGTCTTCGTCGAGGTAGTTGAACGTCCAGGCCCATTGATGTCCGACGACCCCGATCGTGAGGTCCGGCTCGGCGGAGGTGTCGAGGATGTCGTTCTGGTTCTGGACGGTGAAGTAGAACAGCCCAGCGATCACGGCGAACGGTGCCGCGGTGTAGAGAAACTCGATCGGCAGGTTGTACCGAGTCTGCGGCGGCAGGTTCTCGTTGCGGCGGCGGTACGCGATCGACGCCCACAAGATCAGCCCCCACACCAGGAAGCCCACCGCGAACGCGGCGATCCAGGCGCCGATCCACAGGTCGCCGATCAGCGGCGTCTCCTCTGTGGCCGGCTCGGGCAGACCAAGCCGCCGGAACTGGTCGGTCAGCTCTGCCGAGCAGCCGCTCAACACAACGGTCGCGGCACCCAGCGCGAGAGCCCTGGTGACCCGGCGACGCACCGGGCGATCGCTGCGGTCCTGACCCACGAGGCGCCCTTCCACGCGGCTTCTCCGCGTCTTCACCCGGCGTGCCCGGCGAGGGCGCGGAGGCAAGCTGACCCTGCCGTGGCAACACTAGCGGCTGGTCCGGCTGCGTACCGGGCGAGGGGGACGATTAGCGTTTGTGGCGTGCCAGACGTCCCAGGCGGGTACCTCGACGCCGCATCGACCGAGCCGCTGCACCCGGCGGCGCGGGAGGTCTTGCTCGCCGCGGTCGACGACGGCTGGGCCGACCCCGCGCGCCTGTACGGCGCCGCCCGCCGCGCCCGGATGCTGCTCGACAACGCGCGCGAGGTCGTGGCCGCTGTTGTCGGCGCCAGGCCGGACGAGCTGTCGTTCACGGCCAGCGGCACGCAGGCGGTGCACCTCGGAGTCCTCGGAACCGCCCTTGGACGCCGCCGGGTGGGTTCCCGGGTGGTCGTCTCGGCCGTAGAGCACTCCAGCGTCCTGCATGCGGCCGCGCAGGCGGGCGAGCCGGTCCAGGTCCCGGTCGAGCGCACCGGACGAGTCGATCCGGCGAGGTTTGCGGCGATGCTCGATGACTCCACGGCGCTGGCATGCCTGCAGGCGGCGAACCACGAGGTGGGGACGCTCCAGCCGGTTGCGGACGTGGCCGCCGCATGCCGTAGGCGCGACGTTCCGCTGCTGGTCGACGCCGCCCAGGTGGTCGGCCGACTGCCGGTAACGTCCGGATGGTCGCTGCTGACCGCGAGCGCGCACAAGTGGGGCGGACCCGGTGGCGTCGGCGTCCTGGCCGTCCGACGGGGCACCCGATGGCGCTCCCCGTCGCCGCACGACGAGCGCGGATCGGGTCGCGTCCCCGGCTTCGAGAACGTCCCCGGTGCCCTGGCCGCCGCGGCAGCTCTCAGGGCGCGCAGCGAGGAGATGCCCTTGCTCGCGTCCAGCCACGGGGACTTGGTGGCGGCGATCCGGGCCCGGATACCGGAGCTGGTACCCGACGTGGAGGTGGTTGGCCATGCCACCGAGCGGCTGCCGAACCTGGTGACGTTCTCCTGTCTCTACCTCGACGGTGAGGCATTGCTGACCGAACTGGACAAGGAGGGCTTCGCGGTCTCGAGCGGGTCGTCGTGCACGGCCAGCACGTTGCGACCGAGTCATGTGCTCGAGGCGATGGGCGTCCTCACCCACGGCAACATCCGGGTTTCCCTCGCCCGCACGACCACTGCCGCCGACGTCGACAGGTTCCTGGCCGTCCTGCCCGACGTGGTAGCTCGGCTCCGATCGACCGCAGGAGTGAACCGGCTGTGAGCCCCGACCTCGTCGTCGACTGCCGCGGGATGCGGTGCCCACTTCCCGTGATCGAGCTCGCCCGCCGGATCAGCGAGGTACCGGTCGGAGCCGTGGTCGCCGTCGTCGCGGACGATCCAGCCGCTGCCACCGACGTGCCGGCCTGGTGCCGGCTTCGGGGCCATGAATACCTCGGCACCGGCGAGCCGGTCGATGGCGCGGCGTCGTATCTGACCCGGCGGGTGGGGGTTTAGCGGGATTGCAGGGCGTCCAGGCCGACGGCCATGGCGGCGGCCAGGCGGCGGTCCAGGGCCGGGTCCTGGATGATGACCCGGTAGGCGTCGCGGAGGCTGCCGAAGACCCGCTCGACGGTCATCACCGGCCGGCCGTCCGCGGTGGTGAAGTCGAAGTGATACGGCCAGGCGAACGGCAGGTCGCCGAGGAACGGGATCAGATCCCAGACCCGGCGCAGCACCGCCACCACCGGGTGGCGTTCGTGGCCGCGGCACTCGCCCAGCCCCGGCTGGGCGAGATACCAGGTGGAGCGCCACAGCGAGGTGCCGAAGTCCTTGCGGAACAACCCCACCGGGCGATCGTCGGCGTCGAACACGTCGGTCTCGCCGCGCACGTCGAGCTTCTTACGGCTCTTGAACCGGAACACCCGCCGGGTCCGCTCCGGGTCGGCATAGAACGTCGCCTCCTCCCGGAACGTCATCCGCTTCTGCTGACAGGTGGCCACCACCTCACCCGGCTTACCGTCCGCCGGCCAGGTCACGATGTCGTACCGGTTCACCATGACCGTGAAATGCTGCCGCACCAGGAACCGATCCTGAGCCTGCAACCGAGCAACTGGGTCGTCGTCCATGGCGGCAGAGGGTAGACCCCTCCCGCTGTCCGTTATGGCCGGGGTGTCCGGAGATGCGGTGCGATGTCGGCGACCGCCTCGGGGCCGTATGCGTCGCCGAGCCGCCGCAGCACGCTGGCCCGCTCGAGCTCGTACTCCTGCGTCCCGATCGTCTCGAGGACGTAAGTAGCCAGCAGGGCACCGAGCTGTGCCGCGCGCTCGTTCGAGAGACCCCATGCCACGGCGGAGAGGAAACCGGCCCGGAATGCGTCGCCGACACCGGTCGGGTCCACGGCCTTCGTCTCCATCGCCGCGGGCACCTTGATCTCCGGCTCCCCCTTCTGCTCCACCCGCGCGCCGTCGGGACCGAGCGTGGTCACGCGCACCTGGACGCGCGACAAGACCTCGGCGGCCGTCCAGCCGGTCTTCTGTTCGAGCAGGGCGGCCTCGTACTTGTTCGAGAACAGATAGGCCGCGCCGTCGACGAGCAGCCGGATCGAGGCGCCGTCCATCCAGGCGAGCTGCTGCGACGGGTCGGCCACGAACGCGTAGCCGCGGGCCCGGCACTCGTCGGTGTGGCGGAGCATCGCCTCAGGGTCGTTCGGGCTGACGACCACCATGTCCAGCCCGCCGACGCGGTCTGCGACCGGGCGTAGCTCGATGTCGCGGGCCTCGGTCATAGCGCCGGCGTAGAAGGTGGCGATCTGTGCATGGTCGTCGTCGGTGGTGCAGACGAACCGGGCCGTGTGCCGTACCTGCGAGGCGTGGACACTCGCGCAGTCGATGCCGTGGCGCTCCAGCCAGGAGCGATAGTCGGCGAAGTCCTCACCCACCGCGCCGATCAGAATGGGCTCCAGGCCGAGGTTCGCCATCCCAAAGCTGATGTTGGCGCCGATACCGCCTCGCCGCACCTGCAGGTCGTCGGCCAGGAACGACAGCGAGATCTTGTCCAGCTGGTCGACGACCAACGAGTCGGCAAACCGCCCCGAGAACGTCATCAGGTGGTCGGTGGCGATCGACCCGGTGACGGCGATGTTCACGATGGCGGAGTGTATGCGGGCCCGCCGTGCCGCCTGCTGAGGACCTAGTGGAACGAGTCTCCGCAGGCGCAGGAGCCGGTCGCGTTCGGGTTGTCGATGGTGAAGCCCTGGCGCTCGATGGTGTCGACGAAGTCGATCGTCGCCCCGCTCAGGTACGGCGTGCTCATCCGGTCGACCACGACATTGACACCGCCGAAGTCGTGCACCACGTCGCCGTCGAGCGAACGCTCGTCGAAGAAGAGCTGGTAGCGCAGACCGGAACAGCCGCCGGGCTGCACCGCGACCCGCAGGGCGAGGTCGTCTCGGCCCTCCTGGTCGAGCAGGTTCTTGACCTTGGCGGCTGCACCCTCGGTGAGCACAACGCCCTGGGCGGTCTCTTGCTGAACCGTCATGTCGATCTGCTCCTGAGAGTCTCGGGGCTGTCCTGAATTGTCGAACGCCGACATGACGCCCGACATTCCGCCGGTACGGCACTATCGTCGCACAGGCTTACCGACGGCTCCACGTCCGCGCCACGCGCGCCGCGACCGTGGCGAGGCTCTCGGCCGCGTCCGCCACCGCCGCCGTCGTTCCGACGACCTCGACCAGCGAGTACGCCGCCTCTATCCCGTTCGCTCGCAGTTCGCGTGATCCCACCTGCACGACGCCGGCGATCGCGACACATGGACGCATGGCTGGGCCGGCCAGCTCCGCGACTCCCGACACCACCTTGCCGCTCATCGACTGCCAGTCGAGCTTTCCTTCACCCGTGACGACGAGATCCGCCGCCTGGATCGCCGCACGCAGCCCGACGATCTCGGCCACGGTGCCGAAGCCCGGTTCGCACCGGGCGCCGAGGAGCATCAGACCGTAGCCCAGGCCACCCCCGGCACCGGCTCCCTTCGCATCGGCCGGCTCCCGGCCGGCCAGGTGGGCGAGCCGGGTCAGCCCGCCGTCGACCTCGATCAGCCGATCAGCTGCGACGCCCTTCTGCGGGCCGTACACGTTGGTGGCTCCCCGCAGGCCGAGCAACGGGTTGTCGACGTCGGATGCGGCGACGATCTCGACACCGGCCAACCGTTGTCGGGCCGGCGCGACGTCGACGCCGGCGAGCTCGGTCAGCCCGGTCACGCCGGCGGTCAGTGCCCCCTCGGGCTCGCTGGTTGCGCCCAGCGCCGCCAACGCTCCGGCCCCTCCGTCGTTCGTTCCGCTGCCACCCAGGCCGACGACGACCCGCCGAGCCCCTGCCTCGACGGCCTCCGCGACCAGTTCACCCACGCCGTACGTGGACGCGTCCTCGACGACGCCAGGGACCGGTTCGTGGCCGTGGGCCGGCAACAGCGCGAGGCCGCACGCCTGGGCCGACTCGACGTAGGCCGTGCCATCGACGATCAACAGGGTGGCCGGAACCGGCGCGCCGAGTGGCCCGCGGACCGTGACGGCGTTCAGTTCGCCGCCGAGCGCTGCACGGATGACGTCGACGAAGCCGGGCCCGCCGTCCGCCATCGGCACCGCGACGACGTCGTCGCCGGGTGCCGTGCGCCGCCAGCCCGCGGCGATCGCCTGTGCCGCTTCGACGGCGGTGAGCGTGCCGGCGAACTTGTCAGGAGCCACCAGCACGCGCATGGGGCAGAGTCTGCCGCATGCGGATCCGTCCACTTCGGGGCCAGAATCCCGACGACATCGCCGAAGCCACGCGACTCGTCCGGGGAGCCAGGCCGCGGACCGGCACAGCTCGGGTGGACCGAACCGACGACGATGCCACGAACCCGGCAAGCGCCGCGCCATCCCTCGTCCAGCACGTCGCGTCCCATGACCCCGCCGGGTGCTGGGTCGTCGACGACGACGGCCGGATGTGCGGTGTGGTGCTGTCGATCCGGCGTGACCTGCTCTGGTGTCTGTCCGCCCTGGCCGTGCTTCCGTCGGCGGGTGCCGTTGCCCCGAGACTCCTCGACGCGGCTCTGTCGTACAGCCGAGGTTGCCTGCGTGGTCTCGCCGTCCTCCCAGACGACCCGCCGACCGTCCGGCTGGTGCGGATGGCCGGCTTCATCCTGCACCCCACGATGCGGCTGACGGGACGCGTGGACCGCGCGGCCCTCCCTCTTGTCGAAGGTGTCCGCGACGCCGTCGACGGGGATCGCGCATTCGTCGACTCCGTCGACCGACGGGTCCGCGGCGCTGCCCGTGGCCCGGACCACGACGCCCTCGGAACGTGGACCGACCTGCTCGTCTGCGACCTGACCACCGGCTCGGGATATGCGTATCACCGCGACGGATCACCCGTCGCACTCGGTGCCACGACTCGGGAGGTCGCACGCCGCCTGCTCTGGTCGGTGCTCTCACGCTCCACTCCCGGTTCGCACATCGGGGTCGCCCGCCTATCGGCGGAGCAGGACTGGGCCGTCGACGTCGGCCTCGCGGCCGGTCTGGGGGTGCGGGCCGGCGGCTTCCTCGCGCTGCGTCACATGCGCCCACCAGCGCCGTACGTTCCCGCAGCCGTTCTCGGGTGACCTGCGCTCACGGTCCCGCCGCTGCGGAATGAAAGCCGCGGCGCTACGGCTGAGTCGGGAGCGACCATGCCGTCATGGGACCATGGCATTGGCAACCACGCAGGAGGCACCACCCGTGACCGTGACCGAGACCGTGACCGAGACCGCCAGCCGGGCCCCGCTGCCGTTGCTCCTGCTCGGGCGGGGTGCCGACCCGGAGAGCGAGCGCGGCGTCGAATGCCCGGGCGACCTGCCCGCGGCGAGTGACCCCGGCCTGGTCGACCGGGCCCGACGAGCGCGCGCCGCACTGGGCGAGCGCGCGTTCATCCTCGGACACCACTACCAGCGCGACGAGGTCATCCAGTTTGCCGATGTCACCGGCGACTCGTTCAAGCTTGCACGTGAAGCGGCGGCGAGGCCGGACGCCGAGTTCGTGGTGTTCTGTGGCGTGCACTTCATGGCCGAGTCGGCCGACATCCTCACCGGGGAGCACCAGCAGGTGATCCTTCCCGATCTCGCGGCCGGCTGTTCGATGGCCGACATGGCGCGCCTGGTCCAGGTCGAGGAAGCCTGGGAGCGACTGGCGGATGCTGGAGTGGCCGACGTCACGGTCCCGATCACGTACATGAACTCCTCGGCCGACATCAAGGCCTTCTGCGGCCGCAACGGCGGCGCCGTCTGTACCTCGAGCAACGCCGAGCGGGCCTTGTCCTGGGCCTTCGAGCGCGGCCAGAAGGTGCTCTTCCTCCCCGACCAGCACCTCGGCCGCAACACCGCCGTGCTCCAGTTGGGCCTTTCCCTCGACGACTGCGTGGTGATCGACCCGCACAAGCCTGACTTCGGTGTCACCGACCAGCAGCTACGCGACGCCACGATGCTGCTGTGGAAGGGGCACTGCTCGGTGCACGGACGGTTCTCGGCGGAGTCGGTCGCCGACGTGCGCGTGCGCATTCCCGGCGTCAACGTCATCGCGCATCCGGAGTGCCAGCACGAGGTCGTCATCCGCGCCGACTATGTCGGGTCGACCGAGTTCATCATCAACACGATCGCCGCGGCCGAGCCTGGAACCTCCTGGGCCGTCGGCACCGAGCTCAACCTGGTCAAGCGGCTGGCCCAGGAGAACCCCGACAAGACGGTGGTCTTCCTCGACAAGACCGTCTGCTTCTGCTCGACGATGAACCGCATCGACCTTCCGCATCTGGTGTGGGCCATGGAGAACCTGGTCGACGGCCGGGTGGTCAACCAGATCGAGGTCGATCCCGACACCACGCATTGGGCCCGGGTGGCGCTGGATCGGATGCTCGCGCTGCCGGGCCTGGAGGCCGTCCGCGACTGAACCGCAGCTGGCCCCAGAACACCGTCCGGGACTCAGCGCTTGCGGGCAAGGGTGAGCCCGTCCGCGATCGGCAGTATCACCACGTCCAGCCGCGGGTCGGCCGCAAACGCGTCGTTGAACGCCCGGATTGCGAGCAGGTCGTCGCCCTCGACGATGGTCGGATCGGCCACCTCCCCGGACCACAGCGTGTTGTCGACGAGCAGCAGGCCGCCCTGCCGGAGCCGGGGAACGATCTCCTCGGCGTAGGCGAGGTAGTTCTCCTTGTCCGCGTCGATGAATGCGAGGTCGAACTCGTCGCCGATCGGGAGCGAGCGCAGCGTGTCCAGCGCGGGAGCGATCCGCAGTTCGATCTTGTTGTCGATGCCTGCTTCCTTCCAGTACCGGCGTGCGATCGCCGTCCATTCCTCGCTGACGTCGCAGCAGAGCAGGCGCCCGTCGTCAGGCAGGCCGCGGGCGAGGGCCAGCGCCGAGTAGCCGGTGAACGTGCCGATCTCGATGACCCTTCGCGCTGCGGACACGCGACACAGCAGGGTCATGAACGCGCCCTGCTCGGGTGCTATCTGCATCTTGCTCACGCCGCCCAGCGCAGCCGTCTCGTCGATCAGCCGCTGCTGGATGTCGTCGGGCGGCGTACCGTGCCCGACGATGTACGCATGGAGCTCGTCGCTCAGCCAGGGAGACTTCGATGCCATGAGCGGCAGGCTACCTACAGTCCCGGAGCTCCCCAGACGGCGAACCAGCGACTGACATCGGGCTCGATCGGCAGGTCACCGGAGATCAGCGCCCTGATCTGCAGTTCGAGCGCCGAGTCGCGCCGCTGTGCGACAGCGTCGACCGGCGCGAACGGGTAGAACGTCCCGCGCTTGTAGAGATACACCAGCACGACCGCCTGTCCGGCACCGCTTCGCAGGCCCACCGTCGAGCACAGCAGCGCCGGACCGAAACCGGCAGCCTCCAGCGTGCTGTTCACTGCGTGCAGATCGGTGACCAGCGCGGGCATGTCGTCGGCCGGGCGTCGCACCACGAGCCAGGTGTAGCCGTAGTCGTCTCGCAGTTCCTCCGGCTCCGAGCCACCCAAGAGCGTGGTGATCTCTCCCTTGAGACGCGCGAACGGGCCACCCTCGGCCTCACGGAAGCACACGGCGCCGACACCGGTCGAGCGGATCTCGGACGCCGACTCGAGGGTGAGCGCGGCAGTGGGCAGGGCGAACAGGGCGTCGAGGTTGGGCTGCGCCTGCCGCGACCGGCCGAGCAAGGCGTCGAACAGGCCCACCCTCACTCCTGCCCGAGCTCGACGGAGATCTTGGCCAGCTGGTCGAGGCGCTTCTCAAGCGGCGGATGCGACGCGAAGATGGCGGCCAGGTCCATCTTGCCGGTCAGTGCCGGGACGAAGAAGAACGCGTTGTACGGCTCGGCGGCCCGCAGGTCCCTTGCCGGGATCCTGGCCATCTCACCGGAGATCTTGGTCAGCGCGCTGGCCAGAACCGAGGGTTGGCCCGTGAGCATGGCACCCGCTCGGTCCGCCGCCAGCTCGCGGTAGCGGGAGAGCAGGCGAGTGAGCAGGAAGCTGACGGCGTAGACGACCATAGCGATCACCATCGCCATGAGCGCGACCATCGCAGCATTACCGTCCCGGTTGCGGCCCATGCCCCCGAACACCATGGCCCGGGTCATGAACCCGGCCAGCACGCCCACGACCGACGCG